>JAFTME010000108.1 GCA_017452545.1 Clostridia bacterium
CTACGCTTTGCCGTGGGTGCCTTTACCAATCTTTCCCCCGATCACATCAGTCCCACCGAGCATCCCGATTTCGAGCATTATTTTGCCTGCAAGCACGCCTTTCTGACCGACTATTGCACGGGAACGGTGCTGCTCAACGCAGACGACGCACACACAGCGGCGATGAGCGAGGATATTTTTGTGGCGGTTCGGCGCTTTTCCACGGGTGCACGCGAGGACGGGTGTGCCAACGGGCTTTGTCCTGCGTGGTCCGTCGGAAGGCCGGGCATGGCGTTTACTTATTGGGAGAGGGGTGTGGGGACCCCTGTACATCTGCCGATGCCGGGAGCTTACAACGTCAGCAACGCGCTGTGCGCGCTGGGGATTGTCGGGGCGCTTGGCTATGCGCCGACGGCAGCCATTCCGTATCTTTATGATGTGACCGTGCCGGGACGATTTGAATTGGCGCCGGCACCGCGTGGCTGCCTTTGTGTCATTGATTACGCGCACAACGGCATGAGCCTTACAGCTGTGCTGCGCGATCTTCGCACCTACACCGAGGGGCGGCTGCTTTGCCTTGTCGGCTCGGTGGGTGGACGGACGCAGCTGCGGCGACGGGATCTCGGAGAGGCGGCGGCGACACTTGCCGATCTGACCGTCTTTACTGCGGACAACCCCGACCGCGAGGACCCCGAGGACATCTGCCGCGAGATGGCGCAGGTGCATCGGGAGCGAGGGCTTGACAATTACGTTATCATCCCCGACCGCGCCGAGGCCATTCGCGCGGCACTTCGTATGATGCACGAGGGCGACGTGCTGCTGCTCGCAGGCAAGGGCAGCGAGCGATATCAGCGCGTCGATGGCGTGGATATTCCCTTCTCTGAGAGAGATATTCTTGCAGAGGCACTCAAGGACACGCTTCCCGTTTGACAGCTTTCAATCCACCGACATACAAAGGGAGGTATTGCCATGAAAAAACAATTTATCTGTGCTGACACCCGCGTTTCCTCCTTTGCGCAGCCCATCCCCGCACCGGCGCTTCGCCGTGCTTTTACGCTGGAGCGGCTGCCCAAGAGCGCCTCGCTCTCGATCTGCGGGCTTGGCTTTTACGGGCTGTTTATCAACGGCAAGGAGATCACCAAGGGACCTCTGGCGCCTTACGTCAGCAATCCCGATCACTACTGCTATTACGACACCTATGACGTCACCGATGCGCTGCAGCTCGGAGAAAACGTCATTGGCGTGCTGCTCGGAAACGGGTTTCTCAATCCGTTCGGCGGCTTTGTCTGGAATTTTCACAACGTACCGTGGAGATGCTCGCCGCGGCTTTCGCTGGAGCTGTGCATCTCGGATGGCGAGAGCACCTTCACACTGGAGGCAGACGAGCACTTCCGCACGCACGCCTCCCCCATCCTTTTTGACGAATACCGCTTTGGTGAGACCTATGACGCCCGTCTCTCTCTCGGGGACTGGGCATCTCCCGGCTATGACGACAGCGATTGGGCGGATGCGATCCTCTGTGACGCGCCGCGCGGCGAGCTGCGCCGCAGCACGGCGGAGCCCATCGCGGTGACTCGTCGAATTGCTCCCGTTTCCGTTACCGCGACGGACGGTGGATATTTATATGATTTCGGTGTCAACACGGCGGGCGTTTCGCAGCTTTTGCTGCGTGCGGCGACTGAGGGACAATGCATTCGCATGACGCACGGCGAGTGTCTGGTGGACGGCAAGCTGAGCTGCGCCAATCTTACCTTTTCCGGCTTCCCGTTATACGAAACGCACAGCTACACCAACACGTATATTGCCGTGGACGGCGCGCAGCTTTACACGCCGAGATTTGTTTATCACGGCTTCCGCTACGTATTTGTCGAGGGCTTGACCGAGCAGCAGGCAACGGCAGATGCGCTGACGCTGCTGGAGATGCATTCGGCGCTGGCGCCGCTGGGCGATTTTTGCTGCTCGGACGACACGGTCAACCGCCTTTACGAGATGGCGCGCATCTCCGACCTTGCCAACTTCTACTATTTCCCCACCGACTGTCCGCACAGAGAAAAAAACGGCTGGACGGGTGATGCTTCTATGTCTGCCGATCACATGGTGCTGATGTACGACACATCTGCCAGCTTCCGCCAATGGCTGGACAACATTCGCAGGGCGCAGCTGGAGGACGGCACGCTGCCCGGGATCGTTCCCACACACGACTGGGGCTACGGGGTTGGCGGTCCGGCATGGGACAGCGTTCTGTTCAATCTGCCGTACGTGCTTTGTCGCTATCGCGGGGACGTGGCGGTGGTCCGTGACAATGCAGATGCGATGGTTCGCTATCTGGAATATGCGCTGCGACGCCGCGACGAGCACGGAACGGTGGCTTACGGACTTGGCGACTGGCTTCCCGTCGGGCAGCCTGCCGACCAATACGATGCACCTCTGTACGTCACCTGCTCCATTATGGTCATTGACGTAGCGAGAAAGGCGGCGGAAATGCTGCGGGCGATCGGACGCGACGAGCAGGCGGATTTTGCTGCCGGCGTTGCTGCCGATATGCGCAGCGCGCTGCGCCACCGTGCGCTGGATCCCGAGACTATGCTGCTGGAGGGTAACTGTCAGACCTGTCAGGCAATGGCGATCTATTACGACATCCTGGACGAGCAGGAAAAGCCGCTCGCATTTGCGCGACTGATGGAGCTGATCCGAGAGAAGGACGGCAGCTTTGACTGCGGATTTCTGGGTATGCACACGCTGTTCCACGTGCTCTCCGCCTTTGGCGAGACGGCAACGGCTTACCGCATGATCACCAAAAAGAACTACCCGTCCTACGCGCATCTGATTGAGACGGGCGAGACCTCGCTGGTGGAGGCGTTTATGCCCGACGGCGTCAGCTGCGGCTCGCACAACCATCATTTTCTCGGTGATATTGCGCGCTGGTTTACTTACGTGCTGGCGGGGCTGCGCCCCATCGATGCCACAACGGTTGAGATCTGCCCCGATCCCGTGGAGGATCTGACATACGCCGAGGCTTTTTACCGTTTTCCTGCGGGAGTCGTTCGCGTTCGTTGGGACCGGGAGGGCGACGGTATTGCGCTTCGGGTAGAGGTGCCCGAGGGAATTACCGTACGCTACAATTTGCCGAAAAACATGAGCGTCAGAATCGTAGAATAACACACACCCCCGCAGAAAGAATCTGCGGGGGTGATGATTTATTTGAGAATACTGTCAGCAGGCAACTGCACGATCTCATAGGGAAGATCGTATGCGTGACCGCCAAAGCAAAATTGAAACGTATATTCGCCGTTTGGGTTTGTGTGGAATGTCGTCAACTGCGTCGCACGCTCAACAACCGTTGTTTGCCCTGCGGGAAGACAGAATTTTCGCACATCCTCTGTTTCATACTCCATTCCGAGAAGAGCATCCGGAACAAGCTTCCAAAAATGATCCGTCGCGTTACCGGAGCTCAAATGAAAATCACAGGCTGCATTATTACGCACATATACGATATCTGCATCGGTCAGATTCGTAATCGTCGCTTTTGCTTGCAAGACCGAACCGATACGGACATACTCCTCGAAAAACTCGATTGTAATACGTACGCCGTTCTGCTCAATTTTTATCTCCTTTTGCAGCTTGACGGCGTTATTCTCATATCCGTCGGGAATTTCCTGCGTTTGCA
>JAFTME010000109.1 GCA_017452545.1 Clostridia bacterium
ACGCTGCAGCGCATATCAGGCAAAAATCTTCTCGCGTTTGCCCTCACGGATGCTGGTTGTTCTGTAGAGTGGTGTGTTCGCTCTTTCTTCATTTGCAAAGGCTGTTAGAAAGCAACGAGAGAACTGCAAACATAGTTTTCTTGGGAAAGAACTTAATGTTCCTTTTTCTCGTCAGCGAAAAAGGAACCGAAAAAGCTGACTTAGGGGCTGCCGCCCCTAAGTACCCTGCCGCATCGCGTGCTAACGCCGACGCTCCGCGTCGGCTGATCCGCACGCGGTTGCCAGAGGGTGGAAGCTTTGCTTTCGCCGCCTCAAAAAGGACGGCGAAAAGGGAGAAGCGAAGCCGGTTTGGGAACAAAACTTTTTAGAATGACTCGGCAAAAATCCCCCACGGTTCAAGCCGCGCGAGCGCGGATAGCTAATTTAGGGTAATGCCCTCCCCCTTGGGGAGGGTGGCTGCCCGAAGGGCAGTCGGGAGAGGTTTTCACGGCGAAAGCCCGCAGGGCGGGGGTTTACTCCCGCCGTCTGCGCGGAGAACACACCACATCGGGAGGAGCAAACCCCTCCCCTACGGACCTTGATATTCATTCCGCAGGACGGACCGCCGAGGACGTCGGCCACTACAAAATTTGTTGTTTTTTCCGTAGAACAGAACCGCTTGAAATTTAATCTAAAAGTTTTCCAAAGTTTTTTGAAAGGGGGTTCGGGGGAAAACTTTTTTCCAAAAAAGTTTTCCCCCACTCTGCCGAAAAGCATAAACAGGCTGCCGCTTTCGCGGCAGCCTGTTCGGGAAATATTGATTACTTTCTCTTTGCCTGTGCGTCCTTGATCAGATCTTCCACCATTTTGCTATCGAACGACCAAGCACCCTTGGAGGCATCCAGCACGGCGTCATTCTGGTCGAAGTTTTTCGCCCAAGCCTTGCCCTCGGGAGTATTGAGCGCCTCGGTCAGCTTTTCGGTATAGAAGGCGATCTCCTTACGCTGCGTGGAGGTTGCATAACCGTCACACAGATAGTCCTGCCACAGAATACCGGGCACACCGCCGTTCTCGTAGGTAGCGCGGAACCACTCGAACGCCGAGCATACCGTGTTGATATACGCGCCCTTGGTTGCGCCGGTAAGATTGTACTCGTAGGTAAAGTCGTTACCGTAGGTGCCGTTGATGGCGATATCACGCATACGGTTGAACTGCGGCAGCACCATGGGAACAATACCGTTCTCCACGCTGGACGCGGTCAGCTCTGCAACCTCGCCGGGCGTGTAGGGCAGGGTGGTGTAGTCGGACGACGCGTACAGAACGCCCGCCTCTGCCATCAGCTCGGGAATGATCGCGCAGCGGCGCTGGCTGTAGTATACGTGGCGATAGTGGGAGTTGTCGGTCGCGGGATCCACGGTCGCCAGCCAGTTGGCACCCTCGGTGCGCAGGTTGATCTTTGCCGTGGGCAGCGTCTCCTTGGCAGCGTCGAGCAGCATCTCGTAGTCCTCAATGCGCTCCAACGTGCGGAACATATCCAGCACCTCCAGCGGTCTGCCCCATTCGCCGAATACGGCATTCTTGTTCTTGTAGCTTGCCCAGCCGTGGTCGTCCGTTGTCTGTGCCTCGGGATCGATCTCGTCAAAGGAAGCAAACTCGGTGTCCCAATCGTCATTGAGCACGTCAATGCTGCCGTACAGATCCATCAGATAAATACGGAAATTCTGCTTGGAGCTCTCGTCCATGCGGAAGCGCGCGTTGAAGTCAATGCGCATCCAGCCGCGGGTGTCCTCAATGTCAAGAACCACGGTCTCGTCGCCGCCGATCCAGTAGTTGTCACCCCAACGCAGGAACTGCCAGACGGCATTCAGACCGTGAGCCAGCGCCATGTCCTTGGAGCCGAAGCCGGTTTCGGTCAGCGCGAGATTGTACAGCTTGTTTGCCTGCGTCAGCGCGCCAGCAGATTCATAAGGATATGCGATCCAGCCCTCCAGCTTGATGCCGAGGATGCGGGCAACGTCCAGCGAGAACCAGCAAGCGTCAATGTTGTTGGCGCGGTTTTTGCCTGCGCTGGCGTCAAACTCAAAGGCAGCGGTGGTGTTGATCAAATTGACGCCGATCTCCTTCATGACAAGCAGATTGTCAATGACGTTATAGGCGGCGTCGGGGCCGAGCTGCACGTTACCGCGCATATCTGCCATGGACTGTGCCGAGATGGCGGGGAAGCGGGTACCGTCGGACAGCACAACGTAGTTATTATTGTCGGGATTGAACTTGATCTTGATGGAATCGGTCTCGATCTTGACGGGAACGGATACCGCCCCGAGCGTATCGCCGTTGCCGACGATCAGACGCAGCACGACCTGCTCGGTCCAGGGAGCACACTGAAGGTACATGGTACCGGAGATGGTGGAGCCGCTCTTGACGCCCGTCAGGTGGCTGTCATAGCTGGTCATAAACTCCTCGTAGGTGTGCAGCCATCTGTTGCGGGTCGCACTCGACTTGACCGATACCTTTTCGACGTCGTCGGGCTCGGTCTCGTCATCCGAATTGCTGATGGTAAAGGTGAACTCGGAGGCAGTATAGGTCTCGCCGCCCCAGATGTTTTTGCCGTAGTTTTCGGGGTTGGAGGTCTCGTTTCTGACCAGACCGTTGATGCGGATCTTATACTCGCCTGCGGGGAGGTTGTAGCAGTTGTCAAAGATGAAGTACATCTCGCCGCCCTCGCCGGGGTAGACCGCGTCGATGATACGGTTGTACAGGTTCTCCATGGCGGCAACCTTGTCCCAGCCGCCCTGTGCGTTCTTGCGATAGAGAAGTCCTTCAAAGCAGAAGGTGCCATTACCGTCGCCGTCGAGAATGGTGTTACCGGTGTTGGTATAGGCAAACTTCCACCAGAGCAAGGAATGGCTCTTGACGTTGCCGGAGTAAATGAGCTCGGTGGTGTTGTACTGCGGGTACTTGGCGCCGAGATCGTCCTTGTCGATGTTCGCGGTGACCTCTGCGCGGTTGGACAGCTTATCCGTTGCGCCAACGTAGCCGAGGTACTCCCAGGTGACGTCCACCTTTCCCGGCAGCGTCAGATCGTAATACAGCTCGCCGTCGTTGCGGTCGATCTCCTCGAACGCCGTCGCATTGACGTAAACGGGAGCGGTGCTGTTTTTGGAGGAGGTAATGGTATACCAGATGGGCATCGCATCGTATGCCGTTGCCTCCTTGGGCATCTTGTAGGTCAGCGTATATTCCGTACCCGACACGGTGGTGGTCACCTCTCCCGTATAGCAGGCTACGCCGTCATACTTGTTCAGCTCGTCCGCCTTTTCGCGGGAGATGGGGTTATAGATCAGTCCTCCGTCCGAGGCAATCTTATAGGCATTCACGGTTTCCGGTTCCTCCGTTGTGTAGTCAAGAGAAGAGATCACGTCGTACATTTCGTCCGTCAGACCGAAAATGTTGAGCGACGCCAGATCCTTCTCCTCATAATAAGAAAATGTGAACTTGGTAAAGCAAGCACCCCAGCCGTCCGAGGGCGTGGCGTCCTTGAAACGAATATAGCAGACGTCATACACACCGAACTCGTACGGATCGATGGTATAGTCTGACTCGTTGCTGCGGTCGTGGACACTGTCGTGATCGTCCGTCCAGGCGTAGACCTTGGTCCACTGCTTGCCATCCGTCGAGATCTCAATGAGATAGTCGTTGCCGATGGTAAAGGTGATCTTAGGCTCGTATTTGGTGTGAATATCAAACACGTAGCTGATCTCCGAACTGCCGTCAGCAAAGCGGCAATAGGGAAGCACGTTGCCGCGGTTCTTGTGGATAAATTCCTTATCCTGATAGGTATCGTTACAAGGGTACGCGCCTTCAACGTAGCCGTACAGGCTGCCCTCCTCGCGCATCAACGGCGCGGTGTTGGGAACGTAAGGCTCCTCGGGCTCCTCGTCCTTGTCTTTATCTGTCTTATCCTTGTCGGTCTCGTCCTTGCCCGTCTGCTCGGGATCGGGCGTTTCGTTGCCGGTGTCGGGATTGGTCGGCGTGTCGGGATCCCCCTCGGGAACCTTGTCCTCGGGCTCGTCCTCACGACAAGCCAACAGCACACCGCCGATCATCAGCATGGCCAGCAGCATCGCCAGCAGCCGGATCCAAGCGCGCAGGCCTCTTTTTTGATAACAGCGCATTGTATTTCCTCCTTCGCTGTAAATAGAGATGGTTTATTGTACCATACTTTTTTTATGTTGTAAAGTGCTTTTTCTATGAAATCTGTTTTTTTCAAAACCCTCCCAATGATTTTTACAAATCTATAAAAATCCTTTGCTTATTAATTCGCGCCATCGCTGATAAAACAACTGCATCAACATTCTTTTCATTGGATGTTCATTCGGTAATGCAAGAATTTCCTGATACAAGGTCCTAAAGGCTGTAATGTTTTCTCGACGTATCTCTATACTGTTGCACTTTTGTTTCAAAGCTTGCGCCGTTTCATCCCATGCAGCGATTTGAGTATGTTCTTCACACCATTGAAGCAGCATAGCAAGCGTCCTCTCCAACATCTCCGGACTGCATCGTCCGATTAAGGTGTGCCCCTCCTTATAGCATCGAATCCACTCCTCACCCGCTTGTTCCCAATAATCATTGAGTAGGTTATCTTTCTCCGGATCACCTACTAAAATCTCCGGAAAATCAATTTGTTCCAACAGCGTATCCTTGAGCGAGATCTGCACTTGCCACCCAGGATTATCCAGGGTTTCTATATTGATTCCCTCAGAATGTTCCCATTCTCCGTCGCAATGCAGTCGAAACCACAATTGTAGCTTAGATAATGTATCTGCCATAGAACCCTCCATATATAAGTAACTCGGTTTGTATTCATAGCTTATTTTATTATAGCATATATCCTGTACATATGCAAGCACTGCACAAGAGGTTTTTATCTCCGCCGCCTCCCCGCAATGTCATGATTTTTACGGGGCTTATCAATGTCATAAAAAATACGGGGCAAAGCAGTCGTTGCCCCTCCCGACAGTAAAAAGACGGTGTTTTGCCGCTATATTACCCGTATAAATCATGACACCGGCGCGATCGGTCGCGGCAGCCTCGTACAAATCATGACATAAGGGGAGGCATCGGCGCTCAAAATCGCCGTGCATGGGGGAAGGGAAGGTCATGATTTTTTCGGCCGAGGGAAGCAACGCCGGGCCCCAAGCAGCACCTGCCGCGCGCGGGCGTAACCACAAAATATGGACGCGAGCGGCAAGCAACGCCCCAAAACGTTGGGCTGTGCGGGGTAAAAAAGCCCGCAATTTCCCGCCCACTTGCGGCATTTCTCACCCGTATAAAACATGACATTGGCCATGTGCCGCGATCTGTGCGCGTAAAGCCGCTCGCGCCTGTCTTCGCCAAAATCGCCGCACAACACACAAAAAGCGTCATGGTTTATGCGAAGACCCCGTATAAAACATGACATTCTCGCCCTGCCAAACCCTGTCATCTCACGCCTTTTCATGCCAAAAACGATGTCATTTTGTGCCCCACTATGTCATTTTTTCGCTCCAGACGGTCAAAATCGCGCGAAGTGTCATCATTTGGCACGAAGTGTCACCCGTACAAACCATGACATACCCCGTATAAACCATATTTTTCCCCGTATACAAGCTTACAGCGCCCGTATAAACAATCACACACCTCGAATATTTCTTGACACACCCCGAAAAACAGCGACTCCACCCCGTATAAAGGCGACATTACCCCGTACAAAGCGCGACGCTTCCGTTCGTCAATTTGCACAATTACATTCTCTCATCATCTCCGAAAAAACCTTGTTTTTCTTTTATTTTATAACACATTTTTTCGTTCGTCAAAATGACTAATATTTTGATAATCCGCTTACTTCAGGCGCATTTTTTCTTTGAAGCGGCCTCCCTCTTGACAAATTTGAAATATGTGGTATTATTATGGTATGTAATTGGAGCAATTTTCGAGCGCAGGAAAATGTTGCTCTGTGATCACACGAACCGTGTTATTCTTCGGGAAGGAAGGGGGGCGAACCATGGCAGAGGTCGCCGGCATCGCAGCGACACCATTCATCCGAATGGACAACCAAATAATCCGCCGACGCACACCGGGGCTGCAACGCCCCGAGGACGTGGGCCTTTTCGCGTTGCTCTCCGCCTTTTTGAGTATCCCCGGCTTCCGCACGCCGGGCGGCGGCTTGCACCGTCTGGTCGCCTCACACTGCAGCAACGGTCGCCACAGCATCAATGCTGCCTGGCAGCGCCTCTCGCAGGCCGGCTACCTCAAGCGCACCCGTCTGCCGGATGCATCCTTCCGTCTGTACGACCTGTATGCGCTGCACGGCCGTCCCGAGCCCGACGCCCCCGCGGTCAGCTACGCCTCGCTGCTGCACGGTCGTCGCCTTATGGAGCAGCACCGTGCATATGCACCTCCCACCGAGAACTATACCGCACTCAGCTATCCCATGCTGATGGACGCACGCCTTTCGCTCGCCGCCAAGGGCGTATACGCGCTGATCCGCCAGCGGCTGCAGCTTGCCGCGCGCGTAGAGGGCATCACGATCCAAAAGGAATCGCTGCGCCGCAGCAGCGGTATGGGCGACTGCGCCTTCCGTCGCGTCTGGCGCGAGCTGCGCGACACCGGCTATCTGACGCTGCAGCACGTCTGGGACGACACACGCCGCTGTATGCTTTACCGGTATCAGCTTGCCGAGCAGGCACCGACGGCGGTGCCTGAGGATGAAGCGTCCGCCGTCTCTCCCATCCGCGGCGGCGAGCAGCAGAAGGAGCAGGTTCTGCGTTCTCCGCAGCCCCATATGCCCGAGGGAGCAACCGCACCTACATACAAGCCCGAGCAGGCAAGCACACGCCGAGAGCCGTTTGAGGCCGAGACCATGGTTCGGCGGGATGCTGACGTTGAGGAGGCCATCCGGGAGCAGATCGAATACGACGTGCTGCGATCACGCGAGATCCCACCGGCGCTGTTGGATCTTACCGTCGAGCTGATGACCGGCATTGCGCTGCTGCCGCCGGGCAAGACACTGACCATCAAGGGGGCAGCATATTCCGCGGCGAGCGTACAGCGGACGCTGGCAGCACTTGACGCCAACGAGGTCGAGTTTGCCATCAATGCCGTCGCGCAGGCAGCAGCCAAGCAGCCGATCCGCAGCATGCGGGCATATCTGCTGGCATGTCTGTTCTCTGCCAAGGTTGATTTTGCCATGTCGGTGACGCTGTTCTGATGCAACACAATTTCATGGTATAACCATTGCCGCGCAAGCGGAGGGACCACCGTCTCTCCGCCTTTTGTCGTTTTCATTTTTTAAGGAAATTTTAAAAAAGCCTCACGGAACGCCTTTGCAAAGGGCTTTACGCGAGGCTTTTTGCGGTTTTCTCTTCGCTGCGCGGCGGGATCCGATTCGCCGCGATGACGGCTTTGCCGTTTTTTTATTTGCTTGTGGAAAATCGGAACGATGGAAACAGGATATATGAAAAGCAGAAGGATGAGTGGAAGGAGGGTGGCACAAAGGTGGATCAAGGCTTTCGTGATGGTGCGCGGCATGACTTTACTATATACGTATGATTATATATTCTTATATTATACGTTGTTTTATTATCCTTCTTCTCTCTTACGGGTGAGTGATGGGGGAGTAGAAAAGGTCGGGCTTGAAGGGCCGCGGTGTGTATTTTTGTTTAGGAAACATTCAGATAAGCTATTGACAAACAGGGGCGATTGGAGTATAATAAGCGTATCATCGTATTTTTATACGAAATCCAACAAGAGAAGGCGGGGTAGGTGTCATGGCAATTTACATGATGAGCGTGCGATTTTATTATTGTCATACAGGCTACCTTTGCAACACTCAATCCGATCGTGCGTAAAGGCCCTGTGGCTATGCGCAAAAAGCAGTTTTTTGATTTGTTGTCAGGTTAGCCTGTAGCCGGGATCCCTTATTGGGAGCGGTTGCGGGTTTTATTTTTTGTGGGGTAGGGGGATGTTTGCAGTTCTTTCGTTGCTTTCTAAAAGCTTTTTGCAAGCGAGGGAAGAGCAAACAAATCGTCCTACGGAGAAACCGGTTATGTACTTTTTGTCGTCGGACAAAAAGTACCAAAAAGCCGACTTAGGGGCTGCCGCCCCTAAGTACCCCCGACGTCGCGTGCTAACGCCGGCGCTCCGCGTCGGCTGATCCGCACGCGGTTGCCAGAGAGCAGAAACCTTGCTTTCGCCGCCTCAAAAAGGACGGCGAAAACAGAGAAGCGGAGCCGGTTTGGGAGAAAAGACTTTTCAGTTTTGCTCGGCGGAAATTTGCTGCGGTTCAAGCCGCGCGAGCGCGGATATGGAGTTTGTGGGGTCTTGCGGGGGCAAGGACCATCTCAGGCACCGAAGTTCCTTGCCCCCGCCTCCCCCATTCTCCTTGGCTGGAGTTTCAAGGGCAACGGCTCATGGGAAAGATACTTTTGTGCTGCACTTATGGGGGAGGGG
>JAFTME010000110.1 GCA_017452545.1 Clostridia bacterium
GCCCCCCAGCACCACGGTTCCCTTATCAAGGAAGGTAAAGGTCTGGGCGTGCATATAACCGTCCGCACCGTTGTAATGCGTATAATAGCAGCCGCTCATAACGGCGTAGTCGATCAGAGCGGGAATGCTTGCGGGTGATTGTTCGACAGCGACCTTGGTGGTCAACTGACCAAAATATTTGCTTGCCCGCAGCCACGCGTCGTCCGTTCCCCGCGCATCCATGACGCAGGGCAGGCCAAGCGTCTTTGCCACCGCCTCGTTATCCTCGGTCACAACCACGGCGTTGAGCTGATGCGCAAGCGAGACGGCAACGTTGAGCGAGGGATCGGCAAGATTGCGATCGCAAAGAATATAACCGGAGAGACGAGGCGCATAATACTCCAGCAGGAGCGCCAATGTCCACGGCTCACCCGAAGGATCGGTTTCGTACACCGTCGCGCCGTAGCCCTCGGGGGCGGCGGCAGACAGCGCATCAAGGTAAAGCAAATGGTTTTTGGAGCGCACAAGGATCTGTTCTCCGCCGCTTGCGGCAGCCAATCCCTGCAGCACCGCCAGCGTCATGGCATCGGCAGCCGCGGCAGGCGGCTCGACCACGTGAACGATGGTCGGCAAATACGGCGACAGCGGCAGCGTTGCGCGATCGAGGAAGGCATTGGGCACAAGCTCCAGCTCTCGCGTGGCGCGGTAATCAAGCTCGGGATCGATCGAAACCAGCGCGTTCGGCACGGCAGAAGCCACATCGGTACAACCAAAAATCGTCCGTGCAAAATAGTCCACCGCATCCAGCGTCGCACGGTTGTCGATACCCAGCAACAAAATCTTATGACCTCGAACGCGGACAGTATATTCATCGGCACCGAGCGAGGCCAAGGCCTCCGTGCTGGCAGTTCGGTTGGTCTCGCCTACCAGGATCTCATAAGCATAGTCCATGCCCTGACTGACGTGGTCGTCCGAAATCGCAACCTGGCATCCCAGCACCGCTTCCATGATATCACGCAGCTCGGTCGCAGCGGCAACCACCTCATCTGTAGCCTCGGTTTCGGAATAGACCACCGTATAAACGCTGTAGCCGTGCGAGCTGACGAACCTCAGATCTGCATTTTCCAGCGGCTCGTCATCCTCTCCGCAGGCAATCATCGGCAGCACCATGCAAAGTGCCAGCAAAAATGCTGACAGGCGCACCCATCGTTTTTTATGTATTTTCATAAGGAAGCTCCCCTCAATATCTCTTTATCCTTGCAGCGCAACGCTGCGGTTATAGTACGGTATTTTATATTATACCATTTCTTTTCGACATTCGCAAGCGTTTTTTTATTTTTCTTTCAACTATATATCAAAATTTACAATTTTCCGTTTTGGATGGGAAATCTCTTGACTTCCTCGTCCGTTTATGATAGAATATTCTGATAGAGTACAAAAAAAGGAACGGTATTATTATGGAACAGGCAAAGCTTGACCGCATCAACGCCCTCGCCAGAAAATCCAAGACAGAGGCACTGACCGACGAGGAA
Organism: Clostridia bacterium; assembly: GCA_017452545.1. Lineage (GTDB taxonomy): Bacteria > Bacillota > Clostridia > Oscillospirales > CAG-272 > SIG644. The sequence continues at coordinate 1,512 of JAFTME010000110.1, forward strand.
AAAGCAGAGCAGCAGGCGCTGCGCCAGGAATATCTGGCGGAGTTCCGCGCCTCCTTCCGCGCGCAAATGGATCACACCGTGATCCAGTATCCCGACGGAACAAAAAAGAAGCTGTCCTCCAAGGAGGACAAATAAACGCACCTCCCTATTTTTTGAAAGGAAGCCTCCGCCACGAGGCGCACGATCCACCATGCAAGCAGAGATCACCCTGCCCATGCAGCTGACTACCGACGCCGTCGAGCAAACAGAGGCGTTCGGCGCTGCACTGGCGCAGCAAATGCTGCAGGACAGCACGCTCCCGCGATACGTCGCACTCCGCGGAGATCTCGGCGTGGGCAAAACAGCGCTGATCCGCGGCTTTGCCTCAGTTGCCGCCCCCGGCGCTGCCGTTCGCTCCCCTACATTTGCCCTTGTCAACGAATATCGGGCAAAGGGCGCGCGCATTCCCGTATTTCATTTCGATATGTATCGCATCACCGACGAGGACGATCTGTATTCCATCGGATACTACGATTATCTTGATCGCGGCATCTGCCTTGTCGAATGGAGCGAAAATATCCCTTACGCACTTCCCGAGGAGCATCTTGCGCTGACCATCGAAAAGGATGATCCCGCGCAACCCGATCACCGCCGCCTGACGCTTGTCATCGAGCGCTGCTGACGCTCCCCCGGAATTCCGTTACGAAAGGACATTGCAACGTCATATGCTTATTCTTGCTTTAGACAGCACCGCGATCGCCGCGACCGTCGCCCTGTGCGACGACGAGCAGCTGCTCGCCTGCTACACGCTTCAGAACGGAAATACACACAGCGAAACGCTGCTGCCCATGGTCAAGTCCGTCCTTGACGCCTTTTCCCTGCAGCCCGGCGACGTTTCCCTGTTCGCCTCCTCCGTCGGTCCCGGCTCCTTTACCGGTGTGCGCATCGGCGCCTCCACCATCAAGGGGCTTGCCTTCGGCACCGATATTCCCTGCATCGGCGTATCCACGCTCGAGGCGCTGGCGTATAATTTGATCGGCTTTGATGGGGTGCTTTGCCCCGTCATGAACGCCCGTCGCTCACAGGTCTACAACGCGCTCTTCCGCGCGCAGGACGGCGTGCTGACACGTCTTTGTGACGACCGCGCGATCCCCATCGCGCAGCTTGATACCGAGCTTGCCGGGATCGATCCTGCGCTGCCGATCTATCTCTCGGGCGACGGCTATGATATCACACACCCCGCGCTCGCAAGCGTAAAGGATCGTCTGCGCACCACGCCTGTGCCGCTGCGTCCGCAAAATGCCTATTCCGTCGCGCAGATTGCAAAAGCACGATACGAGGCGGGCGAGCGCACGACGGACATCGAAATGGTTCCCATCTACCTGCGCCCCTGCCAGGCAGAGCGCGAGCGCATGGAACGATTGGCACAGCAAGAGCAAAAACAATAAACCGGCAGTTTCATTTTTCAACCGTAAAGAATTGAAAGGAAGTAATCATCATGAACAAGACCATTGTAATCGGATGTGACCACGCCGCTCTCGACCTCAAGCTCAAGGTCAAGGCTCACGTAGAGAGCAAGGGCTACACCGTCATTGACGTCGGCACGCACACCAATGACTCCTGCAATTATCCTGACTATGCGCACGCAGCCTGCGAGAAGATCAGAGGCGGCGAGGCAGTGCTCGGCATTCTGATCTGCGGCACCGGCATCGGTATGTCCATGGCCGCCAACAAGCACCGCGGCATCCGCGCTGCCGTTTGCAGCGACACCTTCAGCGCCCGTATGACCCGTATGCATAACGACGCCAACGTGCTTTGCTTTGGCGCGCGCGTCGTCGGCGAAGGTCTGGCACTGGATCTGGTCGATGCCTATCTTGACACCGAATATCTCGGAGAAAGACACCAGAAGCGCGTCGATATGCTGACCGCGATTGAGGATAACGAGGCAGCGCGCTGATCGCATCCTCTCCACCAAATTGCCCGACGAAAGGAGTGCTGCAACCATGGCAAAGAGCAATCGAAGCAAAAAAAGCGCGGAGCAGCTGACGCACGAGGTAGCAGAGGTACTGTATGCCGCTGCGGGCGTGCCTATGCCGCGCAAATATACTACCGCCATTATCGCGGCAGCCGGGCAATCCACTCGTATGGGAACGGGCGGATCCAAGCAGCTGTTGCTGCTTTGCGGCATACCCGTGCTTGCACACACGTTGCTGGCGTATGAGCGTGCTCGCAGCATCCACGAGATCGTAGTCGTCTGCCGGGAGCAGGACATTCCCGTGATCCGTTCGATCGCCGAGGATTACGGCATTCGCAAGCTGCAAGCCGTTGTCCGCGGCGGAGAGACGCGCCAGGAATCCGTGCTTTGCGGTCTACGGCACATCAGCAAGAAAACGCAATTTGTCGCCATCGCAGACGGTGCGCGCTGTCTGACCACTCCGCAGCAGATCGAGGAGATCTGTCGCGTGGCATACAAAACGCGAGCTGCAAGTGCTGCCACGCCTGTCACGGACACCGTCAAGCGCGCGGATCGTTACGGCCGCATCACCGAAACGGTGGACAGAGAGCAGCTGTACCTGGCGCAAACACCGCAGATTTTCGACTTCAATCTTTACCACGCCGCCGCTTATTACGCGCTGGAAAACAAGTTTTCTGCCACAGACGATAACTCGCTGATTGAATTTATCAACCACCCCGTCAGATTGGTGGATTGCGGACGGGAAAACATCAAAATTACGACCCCTGTCGATCTGATTTTTGCAGAGGCGATCCTGCGTGACCGCGCGGCAAAGCAGGCGGCAACGGAGGAGGACAGATGAGTAAGCTTCGTATTGGTCACGGCTACGACGTACACCGCCTGGTCGAGGACAGGGCTCTGATCCTCGGCGGGATATCGATCCCCTATGAAAAAGGCCTGCTCGGGCACTCGGATGCCGACGTTCTGACACACGCCATTATGGACGCGCTGCTCGGCGCGTTGGCGCTGGGGGATATCGGCAGGCATTTTCCCGACAGCGATCCCACCTACAAGGGTGCGGACAGCCTGATGCTTTTGCGCCATGTGGCTGCGCTGCTTGCAGCACACGGATACACTGTCGTCAACGTCGACGCAACCGTTCTCGCGCAGCGCCCCAAGCTCGCCCCCTATATTCCGCAAATGCGGGAGCGTATTGCAAACGCGCTGGGCGTTGACGTTGATCAGATCAGCGTCAAAGCAACCACCGAGGAAGGGCTCGGGTTTACCGGGGAGGGTCTCGGCATTGCGGCACACGCCGTCTGTCTTCTGGAGGCACTTACCTGAGTCATACGCAAAAGGCGAGCGACATCTCGCCCGCCGTATCGCAATTCGTCGTGAGAACACTTCCCCTACTTCCCTGTCCTGACACTTCCCTCACACCCCTTGCGTTATTGTATCTGTATTTTCAGTATATACCTGTGCTTCTTCACAGGTTCCATATTTCGACGGTTTTTGCACCGTTCATTCCAAAAGAAAGGCTGCCCACAGGGCAAGGTAATCCGTTATGCTGCACATCTCCCCCTCCATTCTTGCTGCCGACTTTTCCAAGCTTCGTGAGGAGGTTGCCCGCGTAGAGACGGGCGGAGCCGACTGGCTTCATCTGGACGTAATGGACGGCATTTTCGTTCCCAACATCAGCTTTGGCGCGCCTGTGATCGCAGCGCTGCGTCCTCACAGCAAGCTGTTCTTTGACGTTCATCTGATGATCGTCGACCCTCACCGCTATATCAACGATTTTTTGCGCGCAGGTGCCGATCTGATCACCATCCACGCCGAAAGCTGCGACGATCCGGCCGCATGCCTTGACGCCATCCGCGCCGCCGGCTGCCGTGCGGGTATCGCCATCAGCCCCAACACCCCCGCAGAGGTCATTCTCCCCTTGCTCCCTCGCGTTGATCTCGCCCTGGTCATGACCGTACATCCCGGCTTTGGCGGACAATCGTTTATGGCGGATATGATGCCCAAGGTCACTGCCATCCGCAAGGAAATCGAGCGCCTCGGTCTTACCGTTGCGCTGGAGGTCGACGGTGGCATCGGCGTTGGTAACACGCCTACCGTAACAAGCGCAGGGGCTGATGTCTTAGTGGCAGGCTCTGCCATCTTCCGCGCTGAGAACCCCGCAGCCGTCATCCGCGACATGAACGCCGCAGCACTTCCCTTTGCGCAATAAGCAGCATCAAAAAAGGACAGAGATTTTCCTCTCTGTCCTTTTTGTATAGTAAAACTATGCGTTTAACGCTATACAACCGGCGCGCCTGCCGTAAAGCAGACGCGCCAAAATTGTTTTCTTTTTATCCGATCAATACAGCTTTTCCCAGTTGGCCTTTACATAGCGCAGCATTCTGCCGCGCAGATATTTTTGATTGCTGTAAAGAAAATCGCGCAGATTTTCGCAGCCGGTGCGATCGGGCATCTTGTGCAGCTCAACCAGCGTTTCGGACAGCTCGCGCTCGCCTGCGTTTTGCAGGGCATACGCAATGACCTCGACTGTATCGGGGTGTGCATCCTCCAGAAGTCTCCAGCTGTCCTCCGCGTTTTGCTCGGTCAGGTCATACAGCATCTTATAGGCAACCAACGGGCGGAACGCCTCCTTGGCTAGGAAGCGGCGATTGTTCTCCAGATAACCGTCCGCCCAAAGCTGCGCGGGATCCTCGGCAAGCATTTCAAGGAAGAAGGCCATGCGCTCGTTGACGCGGGAAAAGGTCAACTGCTCCAGCGGCATATTTTTCTGCGTTCCCTTGATCAAAAGGAAGAAGTGCGGATCATTGTCGCGGGAAACGTACAGATAGTACATCAGCAGCACCACGATGACCAGCAGCAGCACACCGCTGATCCGGTATAAAACCTTCCGGAAGCCCACGTCCGTATTTGCCGATGCAACAAACACAAGAACGGCGGCGATCAAAGCGATCACGGCAACCGTCAGCACCGCAAGCGGCATCATTTTTTTGGATAGCTTGTAACTTTTCATAACCATACATCCTTTCGTGGGCATCGCGCCGTGTCGGATTTTGACATATACAGTATAGCATAAAATTTTCAAAATTTCAAGAGCCGTTACGGCTTTTTTTACAATATTTTATGCAACCGGCGGTTTAATTATTATACCGATGATATCAAACGGAATATAAATGACACCAAAGTGCAAAAAGCAACGCCCCACGCCGTCGGAACCAAAAAGCCCAACGCAGTCATTGCCGCCGACCTGCTTTCCTTTGCGATCGTCCAAAGCGTTGTCGCGCACGGCCAATGAAACAGCATAAACAGAATCACGCAGATCACCGTTTCCTGCCTCCATCCGTGGTCATACAGCAGTTGCGTCACTTGATCCCACGAACCGATCGCCTCCAATGTTCCTCCCGTGCGATATAACATCAGCATCACGGGAATGACGATCTCATTGGCAGGCAGCGCCAGCAAAAACGCAGCGAGAATAACGCCGTCCAAGCCAAGGAACTGCCCCGGTGCTTCCAGTATCGCCACCAGGTGCGCCGCCACATTCACACCGTCTATCTGAATATGCGTCAGCAGCCACAGCACAGCGCCCGCCGGTGCCGCCACCGCAGCTGCTCTGCCAAGCATCCGCAGCGTTCGGTCCAGTACGCTGCGCACAAAAATTTGCCCCACACGAGGCTTGCGAAACGGTGGCAGTTCGAGAACAAAGGAGGAAGGCTCCCCCTTGAAAAGCGTCGCCGATAGGCAAGCGGAGGTCAAAAACGTAACGCCCACGCAAAGCAGTATACATAGCATCATACAAAGCGCCGACAGCATACCGCCCCATACCCCGCTTTGGGGAACGAGAAAGACCGAAATCAAGGTACACAGCGTCGGCAATCTTCCGTTACACGGCATCAAGCTGCAGCTCAGAAGTGCAATGCGCCGCTCCCGCTGCGACTCAATGATACGGCATCCCGTCACTCCAACTGCATTGCAGCCAATCCCCATGCACATGGTCAACGCCTGCTTGCCGCAGCTTTTGCAGCAACAAAAGGCATGATCAAGATTGAAGGCAACGCGCGGCAGATAGCCGAGATCCTCGAGCACGGTAAACAGCGGAAAAAAGATTGCCATCGGCGGCAGCATCACCGCTATCACCCAGAACAGCGTTCGTATCACGCCTCCAAGCAAAAGCTCCGCCACTGCCGCCGGGAGCAGATCTTCAAGGGCCAGCCACAGCCCCCTCTCCACAGATCCGAGCAGCAGTGCAAGTGCGTCGGAGCAAGCGTTTGCACCAACCATCGTGATCCAGAATAACCCCAAAAGCAGCAAAAGCATGACCAGGGCTCCCGTATATTTCCCTGTCAAAAAGCGGTCTGCGCGCCGCTCCCATCGCACGCGCGCGTTTTCCTGCTGATGTACGGAAACCACCTCGGATGCAATCTCGGCAGCAAGCGACACGCAATCCCCACCTGCTGTGATGCTGCGCTGCTTCGCACCTGTTTGTTCTGCGAGCAACGCCGATAAGCGTCGGCATTGCAGCTTGTCGTTTGCCTCTACTGCAAAAACGGGAATTTCCAACCGCTGCTGCAGCGCCTCACGATCCACAAGAATACCGCGCGCCGCAGCCTCCCGTTGTAAATTCAAAACAACGACCATCGGGCAGTTCACGCGTTGCATCAGCTGCAGTACCAGGATCAAATTGCGTTCCAGCGCAGCAGCATCGCAAACCACGGCGATCACATCCGCTTCTCCCCTTTCAAGATAGCGAATTGCCGCACCTTCCTCTTCGCTGTATTGCCCTCTGTCCTCGTACACGGCATACATCCCCGGCAGATCCACGTATCGGAGCTTTCTTCCACTCCCCTTTCCGTACCCCGCCGCACAGTCCAGCGTTTTTCCTGTCCAGTTTCCCGTGTGGCGACGCATTCCCGTCAAGGAATTGAATAACGTGCTCTTGCCTACGTTGGGATTACCAACCAAAGCAATCGTTTTTACTTCATCCCGACCATGGTTATTCACCGTCGTCACCTCCCGTCGGTTGTTTTTTTCTCTCTTCGGTTGATTTTTTGGCAATGAAACCAACCCAAGGCAGCGGCTCCACGGCAATCGTTGCCGCATCGGCGGCGCGCAGCGCTGCCGTCACACCGCACGACCGATAGGCAATCGGATCCCCCGCGGGGCTCCTCCGCACGCAGGAAATCTCTGCTCCAACCTGCCATCCCATATTTCGCAAACGCGTATACAATGCGTGCTCACGCGGAATTTCCAAAAGGCGCGCGCACTCACCCTCCCGCATATCAACGAGAAAGCCTCCATCTCGCGTCGATGTATCTTCGATTTTTATTCCTTGCTTCGATTTCTTTTTTTGCATCTCGCCGACCTCCGCTCCGGTTTTTCTCTACTGATAGCATATGCCCTCTCCTCCTCTTGCGTGCGTTTTTTGTCGAAGCATGGTGCTTGAGCCAAAAAAACTTCAAAAATGAGTGAAAATACCGACCGCTGGGATTGCTTTTTTTGCCATTTTCTGTTACAATAATAGCAATAAAGCTTCAAGCGAAAGGAGCTGCGCATTATGGACGCTGCAAAAAGAAACAATTACCGCATTCACGTCATCTCGAATTCCCATTGGGATCGTGAATGGTATATGTCACATGAAAAATATCTCGCGCGCCTGGTTCCTCTGATGGACAGACTTGTGACCATCATGGAAACTCAGCCCGCCTACCTGTTCGTCATGGACGGTCAGTATGCCATGTTGGAGGATTACCTGGTCATTCGCCCCGAGCAGACGGATAAGGTCCGCACGCTGATGCAGGAGGGGCGCCTCAAGGTCGGCCCCTGGTACACCCAACCGCTGGAAACGCTGATCTCCGGTGAGGCAATGATCCGCAACCTGCAGCTCGGTATCGCCGAGACCGAGCGCCTGGCGCCCGCAATGCGCGTCAGCTACGAAATCGACGAATTCGGTCACGCCTCCCAGACACCGCAAATTTTAAGCGGCTTTGATATTCATTCCGCCATCGCATGGCGCGGTCTTCCCAAAAACAGCCGCAGCGCCGTCCGCTGGCAATCCCCCGACGGAAGCTCCGTCCTGTTGCTGTATTCCAACGATGGCTACGGCGAGGCAACCGCGCTTCCGCTGAGTGAGGAGGACTATACCGAGTTGCTTGACGGCGATGCCATCAAGCGTGCGGGACTGCGTTCTCGCGTAGAGAGCCTGCGTCGCCTGCGCGAGGGTAACGCCGACACCAAGCATCTGCTCTGGCTCAACGGCATCGACCACTCCTGGGCACAGCCTGATATTCTTGACGCGATCGAAAAGGCAAACGCCCTCTTCCCCGAGCTTTCCATCAAGCAGGACACGCCCGAGGGCTTCGTCAGCGCTGTCGAGCGCGATTATAAGGAAAACAATATCCCCTTGACTACCGTGGACGGCGAACTGATGTATACCCGCGAGGATATTCTTGAGTCCACCCATGCCTGCCACCCCGTTCAAAAGAAAGCCAACTACGACACCGAAAATTATCTGGAGCATATGCTGGAGCCGCTCTGCACACTTTCCTGGCTCCAGGGTGAGGACTACCCCGACTGGGCTGTGCGCCGCGCATGGAAGTACGTGCTGGAAAATCACGCACACGACTCGCTGGGCTGCACCTCAGTGGACGAGGTCTATGAGGAGGTTCTGACACGCTATCACTGTGCGCACTCGCTTGCCGAGCAGAGCGTTCAGGAGGCGCTGCGCGGCCTGATGATGCACGGAAAAGATACACCGTCGGTTTACTTATTCAACTCTACGTCGTATCCCGTGCAGGGCGTTGTTCCCTTCTCCCTGGATATTCCCAAGGGCTACGGCACCACAGACTTCCATCTGACCGACAAGGACGGCAACCCAGTAGAGGTCGTACAGCTGGAACGCGATCCCTTTGTCGACGTTCGCTATAATCCTCGCTTCGGTCATCCTACGCGTACCTCTGCATGGCAGGTATCCGGGCTGGTCCGTGTGGATGAGATCCCGCCCTTTGGCTTTATCCGCCTGAATTTTGTTGCCGGCGGCAGCCACGCGCATTGCAAGCGCAATCTTGAGCCCTATTATTTCTCCGCAGCGCCCGGTGTGATGGAAAACGAGCATATCCGCGTAACCATCAACGCCAACGGCACCTTCGATCTGACTGACAAGCTGACCGGTAAGACCTACCCCTCCCAGCTGCTGCTGGAGGATAGCGGTGATGCCGCCGATTGCTACGTACATCAGCAGCCCTTTAACGACCGTCGCATTTTCTTCTCCACGGCAAATCAGGCATCCGTTCGCCAGCTCTACGACACGCCGCTCGGCTGCGCGTACCAAATCGTACAAACGCTTGAGATCCCCAGCGGACTCAAGGATAACCGCACCCGCCGCAACGACCTGCCCGGCTGCGTAGAAATCAGCACCACGCTGACGCTTCACGCCGACGAGCGTATGGTCGGTGCTCGCATCATCGTCAACAACCACGCAAAGAACCACCGCCTGCGCGTGCTCTTCCCCACTTATCTCGAGGATGCTACCCACTCCCGCAGCGGACAGCCCTTTGATACCGTTGAGCGTGAGATCCGCCGCGAGCTTGATTCTTCCTTGCGTGAGCAGCCCTATGCAACTGCCCCCATGCAGGATTTCTGCGACGTTACGGGTAAGGACCACGGTCTTACCGTCGCAGCAGCAGGCATCTATGAATACGAATGCACCGATAACGCAGCTCGCGCGCTGGCCTTGACGCTGCTGCGTGCAACTGAAATGATCGACGTTCATTCGTTCGCCTCTCCCCGTTATGTCATGGAAAAGGCACAGGTGCTTGACACGCCGCTGACGTACACGCTTGCCCTCATTCCTCACGGCGCCAATCCCGCAGAGGCATACGGCCGCGTGTCCAAGGCACTCCTCTCCCCTGTATGCGTGCTCAACCGCCAACCCGAGGTCTCGGTAATGACCGATTATGTCGCGCCCGCGCGTGACCTGCCTGACGTTGGCAGCGCAATCGCGCTGAATGGCTGCCCTGACGTTGAGATTACGGCATTCAAAAAGGCATATAGCAGAGATACACTGATCGTTCGTCTGCACAACCGCAGCAGTAAGCCGGCAGCAGGAACGCTAACTGTCGGAACCGCCGTCAAAACGCCAACTGTAGCTTACGAGGTTAACCTCAACGAGGATCGCCTGCGCGAATATCCTATGAACGACGGCACAGTTGCCTTCACTCTCCGCGGCAACGGTCTGTTGACAATCGAGTTCGAAATGACAAAAAAATAAACCGATCGTTTAAAAGCCCGCCATCGCAGTTGATTTTCTGCGATGGCGGGTTCTCTTTTTTATTAAAATCAATCCTCGGGTGTTTGGATAACGTGGTCGATCAGACCGTAAGCCTTTGCCTCCTCGGCAAACATCCAGTTGTTACGATCGGTGTCGCGCTCGACCTCCTCGGTCGTATGCCCCGTGTTTTTTGCCATAATGCGGTTCAAACGCTCCTTCACTCGCTGCATCTGCATCGCTTCGATGGCAATATCCGTCGCCTGCCCCTGCACGCCGCCGAGCACCTGATGGATCATGATCTGGCTGTTTTCCAGCGCATAGCGCTTGCCCTTGGTGCCTGCCGACAGAAGGAAGGCTCCCATGCTCGCTGCTCTGCCCACACAGATGGTCGAAACATCGCACTTGAGCTTTTTCATGGTATCGTAAATACCAAAGCCGGCAGAAACCGAGCCACCGGGCGAGTTGATGTACAGGCAAATATCCTGCGTCGGATCGACCGACTCAAGGAAAAGCATTTGTGCGATAATGGTGCAAGCCAGGTCGTCGTTAACCTCGTTGAAGAGTAAAATTATGCGGTCCTTGAGCAAGCGGGAGAACAGGTCGTAGCCGCGCTCCATACCACCTTCTTTTTCATAAAACGTAGGGGTCGTAATCATATTTATCATCCTTTCTTATCATCAATCATTCAGTTATTTCGTATCGTCCGACGAAGCCTGCTCAGCGGCATCCTCGTCCTCGCTCAACGTGTAATCATCGTCGTCAAGCAAATCGTCAAACGTCACCTCATCCTCACCCTTGGTATCTCCATCCTTGGTGTCCTCAACCTCGTCGTTCCACCATTCCTCAAAGGACAGCTCACGCGCCGGTCTTTCCGGTGGTTTATAGATATCCGTAGTAAAGGGAATATAGCAATCTCCCATCGTAATACGGGTGTAGAGCTCGATCGGAGAGAAAAAGACGGGCTTGGGTAAGCGGAAAGCCTTCATTTTTACGGCAGCGTAACCCTTGAACATCTCATAAGAGTCAATATCCGCAAGCTCGGTAATAATGGGATACTGACGTGCGTGCATGATCAGAGTCTCGCCCTTGGCTTTGTCCAAGCGCTGCAGCTCGGAAACCGAGATCAGTTTTCTCACCTGTCCCTCCGAGGTATACATCGATCCGCAAAGGCTGCTGATCTCCTCCAAAAGCTGAAGCTCCTTCGAGGTCAGGAATACCCAGTTGTCACAGTTACCCTTGATCGTGTCCGCATCGTTATGGTATTTGCTGACCAGCTGATGCATGCTTTGTACGACCAGAAAATAGCGCATATTTCGGCTTCTTGCCGCCGAGATCATCGAGGGCATATCGGGGATCTTGGGAATATTACAAAACTCATCCAAAACGAAATTCACACGAATGGGCAGCATTCGCTTCTTTTCCTTTTGCGCCTCGGCAATCAGAATTTCATAAACCTGCTTCAAAAACGTTGTAACAAGGAAATGGTACGTCGTTTTTTCATCCGGAACAATAATATACACTGCCGTTTTTTCCCTGCCGAAGCTGCGAATGTCAATGGTGTTGCCCGAGAGCATTTGCGTCAGATCACGCTGAATGTTAAAAATGCGGATCATACCGTACAAGGACACGTAAATGCTGCGAAGCGTTTCCTCCGCCGAGGTAAAGACCGAACGATAGTTCAATCCTGCGATATGCGTCTCCGGGATCATTTCGGACAGCCGCCCCAACGCATCGCGCGGTGCCATAGTACATAAATACGCCAGATTGCTGACGTTCACCTGCTCCGGCTTTGCGCATTCCATCAGCAAAAGCAAATTTGCCAGTGCCAACGAGGATGCCATATTGGGCCAAAAGATATCCTTTGATGCTTCAAACTGTGGCTCGGCAATGGTCGTAACAAAGTCGTTCAGCATTGCTACGGCGGCATTTTCCTGACCTGTATGGTACAGCTCGTACGGAATTGCCAGCGGGTTCCACATATCCCCCTTGCCGATGTCACGGAAATTGAGCACCACAATGCGATATCCGTTCTTTTTCGCCATTCCCGAGGTGCGATCGTAAAGCTCGCCCTTGGGGTCTGTCACGATAAAGGACTCCCCTGCCCTTGTCATCATGTTGATCAACGGCATACAGATCAGTCGCGTCTTTTTGGAGCCCGTGGAGCCAAAGATCAGCGTATGCGTATCCTCACCGTCAACGTACGCCTCCTCGGCATTGGAAAGCAACGGCAGCCCGGCTACGGGATAGCTGCTCTTGTTCAAATCAATATACGTACCGGAATTGCGAATTTCATCAATGGTCGCCCATCGCGTTTCCTGATTGGAATTGACGTATTTTGCATATTTATAGGTATCTCCGCTCATCTTACGCCTCCCCATCCAAAAAACCGATCTTTGCCGTGCGCTCCATTTTATAAACCATACGGCTTACGTATTCGCTGTCCTCCGCAAAATCGCGCAGCATATCGGCTGAGATGCGCTTGCTGAGACGATGCTTACGGGAATAGATATTATAAACCAGATCCCGGTACAAAATATTCATCAGCTGGTAGCCGCTGAAATGCTTTTGCTCCCGTAAAAGCGCAATCGTCTTTTGCAACAGCGGGACGGCATCCTTGTCCAGCGTCAGCCCCTGCGAGGACAGCTTTTGCACAACAAAATCCAAAAGCTCGTCCGCACGCGGCATATCCATCGTGATCACCTCAAGACGCAGGTACATGGAGATCAACGACTCCAGCCCCTTTGTTTGCGCATCTGCATACGGAATATTCAGAATGACCAGCCATTCCTCGCTGTTATCGGCAAGATATTCGAGAAAGCTGATAAAATGCTTTTCTTTCTCGTGCCCGATCCATTCGCTGATATCGATATAAATCAAGCCGCGGTATTCGCTGCGAAATCCTGCCGCATTCCGCACCTCGCGCATCAGGCGACGAAGATCGTCAAATCGCTCCCCCGGCGCCGTATAATTCATGTAAAATTCAAAAAACTTGACGTCGCCGTAAAAATCCATCAAATTTTCCTGCGCCGACAAATATTCGGACAGCAGCCGCAGCATCTTGGTTTTCCCAATGCCGTCCGGTGCGATCCAAAGCATATCGGGCAGCAGCAGCGAGCGAGTTTCCGGATGCTGCTTGATGTTCCCGGAAAGCGTATCCCACTTTCGTACAATACGCTTGAGTGCATCTGCTCCCGTCAGCTCCATGATCTTTTGATAATACAAATTCATACCGTACCTCCGCATTCACGCAAAAAATCCTCGGGACAGGCGAAGACGCCCTCATACAGTGCATCGCCCATCGGGAGGATTTTTTGTCGTTTCGTATATGCCTCTTAATTCATGGATTTAACAAAGTCCGAAAGGCTCATAGCGCCCTTATTGACCAGCATAAACTTGTCGTTGACTTTATCGATCGTCGAGCAGGATACGTTGATCATATAGCGCAGCAGCGCAGTGCTGATCAGGCTCTCTCTGTAGCTTGCGGTCAGGCGGAACAGGATCTCGCCGTCACGCATATCGTAATCGAAGCTGCCGTCAGCAAGCAAATAGTTAACGTGATTGGTCAGCAAGGAGCCCTCCACGCGCTTATCCTCGGACATCTTGAACGGAAGCGAAGACATCAGGCGGATCAGTTTGCGGTCTGCATCAATCATGATCAGCAGATCCATCGGGATATCCTCTCCGTATATGGTAAGGCGAATACGCAGCTTTTCTACATCCTCGGTATAGCGGTATTCCATTTCATTAAGCGCCAGCTTCAGCGTGTTGTACATCTCAAGGGCTTGCTTTACATTCATATCCTCTGCCATGTTCATTCCCTCCTCAATCAGTTGTTCTTAATGACTTGCGCGAATTCATCCAACGACATCTTTTCCTTCATCAGCATGAAGAACTTATCGTTGAAATCATCGATCGTTTTGTAGGAGACCATCAGCATATACTGCAGCATTTCCTTACCGATCAGACTATCCAGATAGCTGGAGGTCAAGCGGAACAAAATATCGCCCTCGCCAATGTTGTAATCAAAGCTTCCGTCTACCAGCAGATAGTTAGCCATGCTGATTGCAACGGACATTTCAACTCTCTTTTCCTCCGGAACAGAGAACGGCAGCTGAGACAGCACGCTGATCAAAGATTTACCGGGGTTCACGCGAATTTGCATGCGCACGGGAAAATCCTCGCCCTGAATGCCAACCTGAATGGCAAAGGACTCGTCGTCACGGGAATACTTGAGATTAAGATCGTCAAGCATAGCACACAGAGTCTGATATACATCGTATGAGCTCTTTACATTTTTTTCATCAGCCATGATTATTTCCTCCTTTTATTCAACAAAGCCGATTCGCGACTTCTTTTGCATCATAAATTTAAATTCCTTATCCGCGATCGAGCGCTCGAAATCATCCCTTGTCAGAACGATATCCTGCCGTCTTTCAAGCTGACAGCGCATCGATGCCTTGGCGCAGGTACGCTCAAACAGATTGCGAACGAAGCGAGCATTGCTGAATTCCTTCGACGCAAGCAGCGTATCGGGAAGCTGGTCAAAATAGGTCTTGACCACGCCCTCCAGCTCGTCATCCGTCGCAAAGGAAGCGCGCGCCATCGACATATAGATCGAAAACAGCTGCTCACGCGTAAAGTTGGGGAACTCAATGACGTACGGCATACGGCTGGCAAGTCCTGCGTTTCCTTGCATCAGCGTTTCCATTTCATCCGTATAGCCCGCCATAATCACAACCAGATCCGAGCGATGATTTTCCATCTCTGCAATCAGCGTATCCAACGCTTCCCTGCCGTAATCCACGCCGCTGGATCCGCTGCGATACAGCGAATAGGCCTCGTCGATAAACAGCACCGAGCCATACGCATCACGGCAGATGCTGGTGGTCTTGGGGGCCGTCTCGCCGACATATCTTCCGCAGAAGTCACGACCTGCATATTCGTAAAAATTACCGATCCGCAAAACGCCGCGATCCTTAAAGATCTTACCGATAATACGTGCGACCGTCGTTTTACCCGTGCCGGGGTTACCGACAAAGCGCATATGAATACAGGGGGATTTGACCGCCGGATTGCGCCGTGCAAGTTCAACCTGCGAGAGAATTTCTTCGATCTTCTGACGGAACATCTCGCCGCCGATCATTTTATCAAGCATTTCGTAGCCGTCAATTCCCTCCGTTTGCGGACGGCCGCACAGCGCCATGGTATCGCTTGCATTGATCGTCATATTCTCAACACCGCCGTCGGCATTGCTCAGCTGCTTTTTGTAAAGCAGCTCGCGCATGATCTTCTTGACGGTATTCAAGCCGTAAAAGCGACCGTCGCTCTTCTCCTCGGTGATGCGCTGATGGAATCCCTCCCACGCAGCATCCTCCACCGTGAAGCCATAGGAGGAAAGCTCCTTTTTGGCATACGCCTGCAGCTCTTCCCCGGAGAACGGAGGAACGGAAATATCACGGATATAAACAAGATCATTGAGCGAATAACGGATCGAGCTTACCACCTCTTTATCCACAAAGGGAATACGGAAGACAACGATAAACTTGGACATCACGCGCCCGAGGTTGGACAAAAAGCCCTTGAACTGGTAATTATGCGTAATGCTCATCCATTCGCTGATATCAATGCAAAGCAGCTTCACCGAGCGAGAGGTCTCGCGCTCCATCACCTCATAGGCCTGTCTGAAGGGATCCGTTTGCTCGTTTTTGGCTGTCGGCAGATGAATCTCGATCGGATCCATCGTAGAGATTTTATCGCCAAATTGCTCACGCAGCAATTCGGAAAACAGCTGCAAATAGGTAGAGAGCCCATATCCGTCATTGATGGAAAACAAATAGCTCTGATATGTCAGCACGTCAAAGGTTCCGTTTTTCTTGACCTGTGGAGCAATGGCGACGATCTCGCGCGCCACCTGTTTGAAGGAATCCGCTCCGATCAGCGCCTCAATGCGCTCGGCTGCACTCTCCTTCGGTGTCTCCTCGCGATCCGAGGACTCGCCCTGCTTGAAATACGAGCTCAAGTCCGGAGCCTTTTCCTGTCTACCCTCAGAGGGGGCAGTCTCCTCTTCTTTCTTCTTTTCTTCAGCGGTCTTTGTCACCGGTGCCATATCCTCGACCGAGATGGAAAGTACGTCACTTGCGTTTTGCTCGGAATAGGTGTTGCAAAAGAGGGTATCTATCGTCTTTTGAAGCTCTGCGGGATTGATCACCGCCTCATCGATCTCAACGGAAAACGACGTCAGCGAGGTATGAAGTAACTTCATACCCGAGGCATACGTTCGCTCCAGCTGCTCCCACAGGTACGGAATCGGGAGCTTATCGTCACCCCGATGCTTCAGCACCCACGCGCCGGAAAGCTCAACGGTTATTTTTTTACTCATAGCGCACCTCGACTCAAAAAGATATCTTTTTCATATATATTATATTTTACTACATTCTTCATCCCTTGTCAAGGAAAACGCCTTCGGTATATGGTACAAAAATATCTTTTGCTTTTTGTGCACATTCCCGACTTGCGCGTTTGGATACAGCAAACAAAAAGTGCCGCTTTATCTTAAGCAGCACTTTTGCTTTTATTTTTTTCGAGGCTTGGGCTGATAATTGACCTCGTTGACCGAATACACCGTCACGAACGCCTTATCGTCAACTTTTCTCACGAAGTCCATGAGCAATCGGTACTCGTTCTTATCCACGATGGTCACGATCTCACGGCGGATATCGCCGTGGTACGCACCGATGCCGTCGTACAGCGTCGCTCCGCTATGCAGCTCGTTTAGGATATACTCCACGATCGCATCCGTTTCCGGCGAGATAATGCACACTCTGCGCTTGATGTTAAGGCCGAAAATAAACTTATCCAAAGCCAAGCCGCCGAAATAGGTACCGAGCACACTGAGAACTACTGTTTTGGTGTCGTAGCAGAATGCCGAGGACAGAGCCACCACAATACCCGAAACGGAGACCGCAGTTCCGATTCCCATACGCAGATATTTGCTCATGATCTTGGCAACGATATCCAAGCCGCCCGAGGAAGCGTTATGCGAGAACAGGATAGCCATGGCTACGCCAACCACCATGATATAGCACAGCATATCAATAAAGGCGTCCCCTGTCAGCGACTCAAAATTCGGGAAGATATGCTCGTAAATGCCGAGCACGATGGGCAAAAGAATCGCCGCGTAAATGGTCTTCGCACCAAACTCCGGGCCAACCAATATGCACCCGAGAATCAGGAGAACGATGTTGAGGATCAATGTGATCGTCGAAACCGGCAGCGGAATAAAGTTGCTGAGCACCATGGCGATCGCCGTTCCGCTTCCGATGGCAATATGGCTGGGCAACATAAAGAAGTAGATGGCGGTTGCTGCCAAAGCCGCGCCGAAGGTGATAATGGAATATTCCTTGATCAAGCGCTTGAGCATAAACGAGTTGACCTCTTTTCAACAAAAAATGACAACTATATTATACCACAACAAGCCAAAAAGTCCATGCTTTTTTTGTAATTTCCTTTGAAAATATCATAATTTTGCATTCACGCTCACATAAAAGTGCGAAAGCATCGGCGAAACGATGACGTTTCTTACCACGAATTCATTCATCTTGTATCAAAGAAAATCGCTCCGTTCTCTTATCGGTCCGCCGATACGTATATTCATCGTCGCCGCAGCCCTGCAAAACGATCTCATCATCGGTATAGCGTTTAACGCACCACATCAGCCCCTTTGATGTCATCAGGCACTTGCCAAGCTCACATTGCTCGGTTGGAATTTTTATGTCCCTTGACTCATAAGAAAAGTCACAATGAAATCTACACCATTTCTCACTATTGTCCTTATAATTTCTAATTCTGAAAAACTGCCCGCCGCTAAACAAGCCGAGGTCGAAAACGATATTGTAGGACGCTCCGCAATAAATGTCGGTATTCTCCGCTTTTATCGAGAAAATGTATTCTGTCTTACCCGTGCATAAGAAGAAGCTAAAATCATCATGTGTCGCATGATAGCTGTCAGCCATTCTCCACAACGTAAGGCATTTGGGTATTCCGGCTTCTTTTACCGTTGGTAGCTGTGTACCGCTATGATCGACCACAAAGGATTCCAAACGCCGCATAGACTTCTTCAAATTCGGGTCATAAATCCCCCCAATCCCGATGCCAATTCACTATTACAAATTGCTGTATGAGGATCGCTATCTTCAACAAAATATGCATATTCTGTTTTTTCACTCACGAGATCTCTTTCGCAAATTGCAACAAGACGTTTTTTATTTTCGTAGCCACGATAAAGCTTTGCTCCCAAAATGTTTTTGTCCGACGAGCAATAAATCACAAGTGAGAACTTTTCGGTCTCTACAAGCTCACAATTAGAGCCACGATAAACGCCGCAGGTAAAATGCGCATCATCAACATCAAAAGTAGTTATACCATCCTTTAAAATAGAATCGGTACTAACAGAAAAGACTCTGCTGAGGAGTACGACTTTTGCAATTTCCGGAAAAGTCTGATCAAGCTCCCAACGAGAAACGGTTTGCCGCGTTGTCCCAAGCTTTTCTGCAAACTCTTCTTGTGAAAGACCGTGTTCTATTCTTATTTGTTGTATTCTCTGTCCTAGCGTCATAACGATTACCTCCCTGCCCGTTTGTTCGATATAATTATATCATATTCTGAACAAGAGGTCTACCAACCGAACACGGAAATTTGTCACGCTACGCGTGACAGCGCACAACGCTTTCTTCTACATAGCGCGCAAGCAGCAATGCAAAATACACTTACATGATCGCAACTCCGTGTGTTTCTACGATTTCCTTCAAATGTGCATTGCCACAAAGCTTTTTCTATACTTATCTCATCCAAACAGCGTCAGATCCGAAATAACCAGCTCCTTGGGCGCAGATTCAGTCAGCTCGATCGCAAAGCATTTGGCGCGAACCTCCTGCGGCAACTCAATATAAACTCTGCCGCGCGGATAACTCATCTGCTTCTCGCTCAGCGAAGCATAAACCTCATGCATATGCATCTCGTCCTCACCGGCAAGCAGACGGAACGCCCGCGGTGTCAGATCCTCCCCCTCATTGTGGAACTTGATAGCAACAAACCACATCGCACGCATGGAGATCTCTTGCG
This sequence comes from Clostridia bacterium, assembly GCA_017452545.1. Classification (GTDB taxonomy): domain Bacteria; phylum Bacillota; class Clostridia; order Oscillospirales; family CAG-272; genus SIG644. The sequence continues at coordinate 20,849 of JAFTME010000110.1, forward strand.
GGAAGGTAAAGTTCAGCGTAATTCCCGGCTCCTGATGCTGATTGGTCGACCAGAAATGCTCGCGCGTGAACGACGCATGCGAGGAATAGAAATCATTAACGCTGGCTTTATAGCTCACACCCTCCATGCTAATCGGCTGCAGCGCCGCCGCACTGAGCGCAAAACTAAGATCCAACGGCATATTTTTCGCCCGCTTGAACGAAATCTGCGGCATAGCCGCCCGATCTGCAACGTGACACAGCAGCACATTGACGCCACCGATGAGCGGCAAGCCCGTTATATCAAACTCGCAGTCCTTGCCCACACATACACCGTTTAGATAAACGGCAACCTCTTTTTCGCAGGCAACGTGCAGATCAATGTAATCGGGATTAAGCAAAAGATCCCGACGGTCCTGCGGCGAAGTAACGTACAGCGCATATAGCGCGTTCTCGGTCGAGCTGCCACGACTGATCCGCCATGCGTTGCCGCATTCCACCGAGTTCAAACAGGGCTTTGCTGCGGCAACATTCTCCCCTTCTGCCACGGTTCTGACCAGCATACGTCGCGCATGGGCGGCATAAATGCCTGCGCGCAGCAGATTGGCCATCTCGTCATTGCGGCGCACCTCCATAGCACATCCCAGATACGACAGCAGACGTGCCCAGATATTCTTTTGCTTGGGCGAGTCGATGTCGCAGGCAAGTGTGGTCAGATAAAAGGTGCTTCCCGCATACCGTCTGACGCTCAGCGCGGAAATTCTCGACTCATCCCTCATCTCGCTGCGCATGATTGCCACCGTCTTAAGAGGCTCGGCGTTATTGTTCCACAGCCGCCAATCCACGCCGGGCACACCCAGCAGAATATCCTCGCTCGGTAAACGGTGCTCAATGCAGCCGTTGGCTAAAATCTGCTCACGGTTGGCATCAAGACCGTACAGTGCGTTGGAGGTCAGGCCCGTCATCCTGTCGGCGCCATTTCTGGCAACCAAATGAAACAGCTTGCGATCGCTGATGCGGACCTCGTTGGTAAACAGCTTAGGCGATTTTTTGGGCGATACCAGCAGCACACGGGCGAAATTGTTTGCCGAGATGTGCTCCGCAGCATCGCATTCCGCGCTGCCGTCAATGATCAGCAGACGATCGCTCTTTTGACGCAGCAAGGCAGGTATATCCTCCTTTTGTACCATTTCATATTCACAGCCAAGCTCGGACAACATGGCAGCAAACGGCGCGGAGGAATCTCCCAAATAATACGGCTTGCTCGGCGTGAGGGGTTGCGCCTGCGAAATATGTCTTGCAAGCTGCAGGCGAATGGTCGCCGTGGTGGGATCATCCCGCGTCAGATCAAGCGCACTAATAATACGCCGCTCTCCGATGCAGCTCAGATCCAAGGCGATGGCATTGCCCGCTCCATCGGTCACAACCGGCGTTGCACCAAAGCTCAAGCATTCCTCAAATACACCGCTCTCCACGGGTGTCGGATAGCCGATCTTCTCACCCTTAATAAAGAAATTCTGCTGTCTGACAGGACGCGTAAATTCACCGTACGGCTTCGCACCGCGGCAATCGATCACGGGTACGCCTGCAGGAAGCTCACCCTCCTTGATGACCGCAACACCCAGCGC
>JAFTME010000111.1 GCA_017452545.1 Clostridia bacterium
CGCTGCCGCCAAGGGCGGCAGCGCGGGCCGGTATTATTCTTGCAGCTCGATGGCGGCGGGGCGGGAGAGAATGGCGTGAAGCTTTTGTGCGTCGAACTTCAGCTGACGGTCGTAGGTGTAGATGCCGTTGACCTCCTGCTCCACGTCGGTCAGCTGCGTATAGCACAAGCCGCCGATGCAGGGGTGATCAAGCAGCACGTCGGTCAGGGCGCGGAAGCGCTCGATCAGCTCGTTGATACTCTCGGGAGCCACGCCGTAGCCCCAGCCTTCCTTGTCAGGTGCCCAACGGATGCCGCCGTATTCGCTGACGAAGGTGGGCAGACCGTCATAATTGTGGTGGATGTGCACGTTCTTTCCTTCAAGGATGGGGGCGAAAAAGGCACGGAAGGTCTCGGGATTCTGGTCGTAATTGTGGATATCCACAATGTCGCTGACACCGCGCACGTGTGCCCAGCCGGACGTTTCGATATAGAGACGGGTGGGATCGACCGCGCGCGTCATAGCTGCCAGCATACGAACCAGCTCGGTATCCTGATTGTAGTCGGTTTCATTGAGCGGGCACCAACCGATGATGGCGGGGTGGTTGAAGTCGCGTTCCAGGATCTCCAGCCAGTCGGGGAGAATGGCGCGGAAGCCGATGGGGGCGGCGATGTTCATACCCCAGTTGCCGTGCTCACCCCAGACGATGTAGCCTGCCTTGTCGCATTCGTACAGGAAGCGGGGCTCGAATACCTTTTGGTGCAATCTTGCGCCGTTGAAGCCGACTGCCATGGAGCGGTCGATATCCGCCCTGAGCTCCTCGTCGGTGGGCGCGGTCCAGATGCCGTCGGGATAGAAACCCTGATCCAGCACCAGGCGCTGGAAGACGGGCTTGCCGTTGAGATACAGAATGCCGTTCTTGTGTGTGACTGAGCGCATACCGAAATAGCTTTCGACGGTATCACCGCCCTCGCCGTCCAGCGACAGCGTCAGGTCATAGAGGCGACCTGCGCCGACCTCCCAAAGGTGCAGCTCGTCCAGCTTCATTTCGATCGTGGCGCAGTTACCCTCGACGACGGCAGCAGCCGCGCCGACGGCACGCCCCTCGTAAAACGCCTGTGCACGGGCAACGCAGCCGTCGGCACCGACGGTGCGCAGCTGCAGCGTGACCTTGGCATCGTTGATGCTCGGGAACACTTTCATAGAACGGATGTAGGCGACGGGAACGCACTCCAGCCATACGGTCTGCCAGATCCCCGTGGTACGGGTGTAGTGGCAGCCGTGCGAGCCGTAGAGCAGCGACTGCTTGCCGCCGCACTGACCGCCCTCACGGAGCAGGTCGGTGGCGCAGATGGTAATGATCTGCTCGTCGGCGTCGGACAGCGCATCGGTAATATCAAAGGAGAAGGCGTTCATGCCGCCGATATGGGAGCCGACGCGCGTGCCGTTGACCCACGCCTCGGTCTGATAATCGCAGGCACCGATATGCAGAAGGATTCTGCTGTGCTTGAGCGACCACTCCTCGGGCAGGCGGACGGTGCGACGGTACCAGACGGCGTCGCAAAAATCAAGATGAGCAAGCCCCGAGAGAGCGCTCTCGCGGCAGAAGGGAACCGTGATGGTGTCCTTGAGGTGAGCGGCTTTGGGCATACCGCGCTGGGCGCCGGTGCGACCCGGATCCTCCTCAAACTCCCAGGTGCCGTTGAGATTGATCCAATGCTCGCGGACGAAATCGGGGCGGGGATAGCCCGGGCGAGGACAGGGCTGCTGAAGATAATGACTGTATGACATAGAAAGACTCCTTCCCATTTGTTCGATGCTATTATTATAACGGATAATCGGCAAAAAGAAAAGGGGATTTTCAAAAAAAACTCCAAAATTCCAAAAAACCCGCCGTACAACGCACGGCGGGTTTGGACTGTGATGTGAGATCAAAGAATGACGCGCTGTACCGAGATGCAGCGCTTAGCGGAGGGATCGAGCGTGAACAGCGCACCGCGCAGCACGATGGTTCCCTCGGCAACGGTGAAATGTGCGGGCATTTTGTCGCGCATTTTGGTCAGCACCGCCTCAGTTTTGGTGCCGAGAATTCCGTCGTCGGGACCTGACATACCAAGGTCGGTGATATAGCCCGTGCCGTGGGGCAGCACCTGCTCGTCAGCGGTGGTTACGTGGGTGTGTGTGCCGAAGATGGCGGTGATTTTTCCGTCAAAATAGCGTGCGACGGCGTATTTTTCCGAGGTTGCCTCGGCGTGCAGATCCAGGATGGACACGTCGTAGCGCCCCTCCTCGCGATCGAGCACACGCTCCACCGTATCGAACGGACTTGCCAGCGGCTCCATAAAGGAGGTGCCGTTGACGTTCATGCAGAGCACGCGCCAACCGCACACGTCGCGGATGACGTAGCCGCAGCCGGGGGCAGAGGGCGGGTAATTGAGGGGGCGGATGATCTCATTCGTTCGGCTGTCGAGCAGCGGATAAAGGTCGCGCATGCCGTAGGTGTGGTTACCGAGCGTGATCAGATCAACACCGCAATCCAAAATGCGAACGGCATCCTTGGCACCGAGCCCGTGAATGCCCGTAGTGTTTTCGCCGTTGGCGATCACAAGGTCTGCCTTGAGTGCGGCTCGCTGCTTCCAGAGCACGGCGCCCAGTGCGTCGACGGTCGCAGCGCCGACAATATCTCCGATGGTGAGAATACGAATCATGAAAAAGCTCCTTGGGGTGAATTTTACGGGCGGCGAGGGTCGGAAAGCTCCAGGCGGTACCCCTTGCCGCGAACGGTGGTGATCAGTCGCAGGCCGAGCGGATGCTCCAGCTTGCGACGGAGAAAGCAGATATAAACGTCGGTTTTGTTGCTGTCGTCCTCGTCGCTCTCACTGTTCAGGGCGACGCGCAGCATCTCCCGACTGACGATCTCGCCGCGCTGCTCCAGCAGGCAGGACATGACGACCGCCTCTTTTTCTGTCAGCGTGATGCGGCGCTCGTCTACGCGAAGCGTCAGCCCGTCGGGCTCAAGGGAAATGGGAAGTGCGCGCGGCGCGGCAGGCTTTTTTTGCGGCGCGGGGGCGGTGCGACCTGTGCGGATATAGTACAGGATATCCGTCCGCAGCTGATCGACGGAGAACGGACGGTGCCACAGCTTGGTCAGCAGCTGCAGCTGCTCGGGGGGGATCGCATCGTCGTTGCGGGTAAATCCAAAGACGGGATGCTGCGAGAGGATGGCCTCCGACAATCCGTGGACGCTGTCTACGTCCCATAAGATCAAAAGGATATCCCCGGGAAGAGAGAAGGCGGAGGTCGCGGTGTGAGCCACCCGCAGGCTCAGTCCGAGTGCGGTGGTCTCCGCAAGGACCAATCGCTCAAGTGCGGCGTCTGCGGTCAAAAGCAGAACGCTGCCGTATCGGTCGAATTCTTCCATGGTATCGCTTCCTTTCGGTGGTATTTGTGTGTCAATCCTCTCTCGTCAGCGTCAGCTTGTTCCAGCCGATACGCAGGGAAAGAAGGACGGGCGTGCCGTCGGCATCGAGGGTGACGGTACGGCGAGAAAGGTCGTAGGTGCCGTAAAGGGTAAGCCCCGTTTCGGAATACACGACGGTTCCGTCGGGCATAAACTGCAGTGACAGCGCCAGATCCTTGCAGTACCAGTAGCCCTCGGCGGTGGGGGTGAAGGTCAGAGGACGGTAGGGGATGGAGTCGGCATAATCGGCGGGTTCATCTGCGCTCGGATAACCGGGGCAATCTTCATCGTCAGACCCGGCGGGGCTTCCCGGCTTCTCGCCAACAGGAGGAGAACTTTCGGGGTTTTGCCCGTAGTCGGATGAAGTAGGATCCTTGTCGACCGAAGGGCTCGCGGAGCCGTCGGGCTTCGTATCATCGGGACTCGGCGCGGCATCGGTCGCATCATCCATGACGGGAGGGCTCGAATCACCCGCCTGCTCCTTGTCGGGCGGTGTATCGTCGCTGCCGACGGGGGGCTCTTCTTCCTCGGGCACATTTTCCATCGGGGTGTCTTCCGCCTCTCCGAAATACCCGTCCGTGTCGGCGCTCTCATCCTCGTGATAGCGGTCTTCGCTGTCGGGAGCGCTGCTGCTCGGCGCATCGGCAACCTTATCCTCGCTCGTGACCTCAAAGCCACCGCGGCTTAAAAACACGCCGATGGCAAAGAAACAAAAGACGGCGGCGACACCCGCTGCGATGCGATAGAGCGGCAGTGTGCGGCGGCGAGGCAGCTTGTGCACCTGCTCCATGATCTCGTCGTGCAGGGCAGGGTCGGGCGTGGGCAGCACCTCGCTCATCACCTCGGGAAGCCGGGAGAGCAGTGCCTGCTTACTGCGACATTGCTCGCAGCAGGCCAGATGTGCGGCAACAGAAGAGGACTGCGCACTGTCAAGTGCCCCGTCGATATATGCAGGCAGCAGCGCGAGCACTTGCTCACACGTCATGCCGTTTTGTTGTTGGTTTTTCTGTTCCATGCTGCACCCTCTCACTCAAAATGCGGCGCGGTCTTGCGCCTTGTACTGTTATAGACGTAAGTTTTTAAAAAAAGTTCCATTGTTCCAGAATTTTTATTAACTGATTTTTTGCACGGTTGAGACGGCTTTTGACGGTGCCGATCTCAAGACCGAGCGTATTGGCAATTTCCTCATAGGAAAGTCCGCTTGCGCTTCGCAGCGCGATGATCTCACGCGCTTGTGCAGGCAGCTCCATCAGTGCGCGGTGTACAAGCTCGAGCTGCTCGCGGCGCAGATAGCCCTGGGCAGGGTTGCTGTCACGGTCGGGATCGGCAATTTCCGACACGATCTCCTCTCCGTCGCTGTCCGTTTGGGTCAGCGAAACGGTGTTCTGACGGTGCTTTTGGTTCTTCCGCAGAAAATCCAACGCTGCATTGCGGGAGACGGTCATCAGATAGGTGGTAAAGGTGGATTCAAAGCGATAGCGGGGCAGGGCCTGCCAGAGCTTGATGAAGACCTCTTGCGTGACGTCACGGGCATCCTCGCGGTCACGCAGCAGCGAATAGACAAAGCGGAACACGATGTTCTCATAGCGGGACAGCAGAACCTCAAAAGCTGCTTCGTCGCCCTTTTGAGCTTTTTGTATGAGCAGCTGCAGCTCAAGTGCATCCTCGGACATGGCAGACTCCTTTCTTTGATATTTGGATGGATTGTGATTGTCAATCCTCGTGGCTTTGAATAAAGCGGTCAAGCAGCTCGACGGCCTCGGCGGCACAGGTGGCAGCCATCAGCGCGCTGCGCGCGGCAGCGGCACCCGAAATGCCGTGGATATACCAGGCAACCTGCTTTTTGGACTCGGCAAAGCCGACTCTCTCACCCTTTTCCTCGATCATGGCGACCATATGCTCACGGGCGAGTGTCAGTCGCTCGCGTAGGGTGGGCGGGGTATAGCTTCGTCCGTCCAGTGCTGCGGCGATCTCGGAAAACAGCCACGGATTGCCCATGGCGCCGCGTGCGATCATCAGCCCGTCGCAGCCGGTGACGTCCAGCATGCGCTGTGCATCGGCGGCGGTGTAAATATCGCCGTTGCCGATGACGGGGATGGAGAGCGCGGCCTTGACGGCAGCAATTTGCTCAAGGCTGACGCCGGGGCGATACATCTGTGCGCGGGTGCGTCCGTGGACGCAGATGGCGGCAGCGCCCGCATCCTCAAGACGGCGCGCAACCTCGGTGGCGTTGATGCTTTGCTCATCCCATCCGATGCGGATCTTGACGGTGACGGGGAGCCTGACGGCACGGGTCATGGCGCGGACGAGGCTTGCGGCGTGCGCGGGGTCGCGCAGAAGCGCGCTGCCCTCTCCGTTGCTTACGATCTTGGGAACGGGGCAGCCCATATTGAGATCAATGGCTGCGGGGGCAGCCTCGCTGCGACAGCCTGCGTAGGAGCCGTCCTCGATCATGCGAGCGGCTTCGGCAAGGAAATCGGGATCATTGCCAAACAGCTGCACGGCCATGGGGACGTCGTCGGCGTGGACGCAGGCGAGCGGCGCCGTGCGGGAATGCTCGCCGGTGCTTACCTTTTTGCTGCGGCGCTCATAGCACAAGGACTGTGCGGACACCATTTCGCTGACGGTATATTCGGCGCCGTAGCGGCGGCAGATGGCACGGAAGGGATGGTCGCTGACACCGGCAAGCGGGGCGAGCATCAGGCCGTGGCGCAGGGAAATACTTCCGATGGCCAGGCGGGGGGAGTGATCGTTCATGGGTGGTTTCGTTCCTGTTCGTTTTAATATCTTAATGATACCATATAAGTGGGTGGTTTGTCAAGGCGGAGGCAGTATGTTGCTGCGAGAAAAACGCAACGGAGCGGCGAGGGCGCAGGACATTTCTTGCTTCTCACCCTTGTAATTTAAAAAAGAATGTGTTATACTTAACGTATCATTCACTGTCGGAGGTGCTTTATGAACGCGCAGATTTTTCACTACTCCGTTTCTCCTTCGGTTGTCCGTGCCGACGAGCAGAGTACCGTTGTCATTCATCCGCTGGGTGAAAACTCCGCCTTTATGCAAGGACAGGTCTATAAGGTCGTTGTCCGTGAGGTCGAAACGGCACACGGCGATTTCCAAAAATTCGTCGGTGTTACCTATGAGTGTATGCCGAATGAGGCGGGGGATCTCGTCATTACACATATCTATCGCGGTGAGCAAAAGCACACGCTGACCATCACGCGCCCCGAGTGTGATCTCCGTTCGCCCCACTATGCCATCAGCCATCGTGTCAAGTACGGAGAAAACGTAAGTGCCGTGCTGGGGGTATATTCGCTGCGCCCCGATCTTTACGGGCTGCGCTGCTATAAGGGCGAAACGCATACCCATACCTATGAATCCGACGGCATCATGGACGTTTGTCATACCGTCGGCAACTACCGCAGCGCGGGATACGATTTTCTTGCCATTACCGACCATTATATCTCTATGTCCTCCGAGAAGGCGATGCGTGTGTTTGATTCGGCGCCCGTCGATATGACGCTGCTGCTGGGCGAGGAGGTGCACGTTCCTCACGAGCATATCCACGCCGTGCATTTCGGCGGTCGTGAGAGCGTGAATGCCTACTTCCGCGCGCACGCAGACGAGGTTCGCGCCGAGGTGGCGCAGCTCGAGCAAACGCTGTCAATCCCGGAAAACGTTCCGTCGGAGGACTATGCGTGGCGCGTGTGGATCGCGCGCAAGACGCGTGAGCTTGGCGGTCTCGCCGTGCTTGCACACCCCCATTGGATCTGGGAAAACGTCTTCTTTATGGGTGACAGCACGACCGAGCAGCTGCTGCGTGACGGTGTGTATGACGCGCTGGAGCTGCAGGATGCGGACACCGAGCTTGCCGCTGCTATGTGGAGCGAGCTGCGGGCACAGGGACTGCACATTCCGCTGGTCGGCTCCACCGATGCGCATCGCTCGGATCCTTATGAGGTCAACGCGCCCGTGCGCGGCTGCTATACGCTGGTGTTTGCGCCCGATCGCAGCGGCGACAGCATTATGAGCGCCATTCGTGCCGAGCGATCGGTCTGCGTGGATAATAAGCGCACGCCCGCGTTTATCCACGGCCCGTATCGCTTGGTCAAGTACGCGCGATTCCTGCTTGACCATTATTTCCCCGTCTATATGCGCGAATGCCGCGGGCAGGGACCGGTGCTCTCCGAATACCCCGTGGAGGGAGAGGCACCTGAGGCGCTGCAGACGCTGTTGGCAACGCTCAACCGCCGCTCGGAAACGGTAGCGCACAGCTTCTTTGGCTATTGAACCAAAGCAAAAAAAGCGTAAAGGAGAAACCGCGATGAACACGATATGGTCTGCCTATATTCAAGGCACACAAACGCTGTATCGCAGCCGTAAGCTGCGCTTTGACGATGGCTTTGCGGCACGGTATCTGCCGCTCTTTGACATCCCGCGTGACCGCCGCATCCGTATTCTTGAGATCGGCTGCGGTCCCGGTGCCCTTGCTGCGGCGCTGCAGCGCTGGTACCCCAACGCCGATATCACCGCCCTTGACCGTGATAGCGCATTTATCCGCTTTGCCAAGGAGAATCACCCCGGCATCCAATTCGTTGAAGGGGATGCGACGGCGCTTCCGTTTGCCGATGGCAGCTTTGACGTGACCATCTCCAATACCGTCAGCGAGCACATTGAGCCGTCCGCCTTTTACGGCGAGCAGCATCGCGTGCTTTGCCCGGGAGGCATTTGCTTGGTGCTTTCGGCGCGCAAGGGCTATCACCATTCTGCCCCTTGCCTTGCGGAAAACGAGATGGAGCGTGCCTTCTGGGAGGCAGTCGCGCAGCAGGACGATTCGATGAAAAAATACGCCGTCTGTGCCTATCCGATGAGCGAGGCGGAGCTGCCGCGCGCCATGCAGCAGCACGGATTTTCCTCGATCTCAACAGGCTACGCCGCGATCGATCTGACACCGGACGATCCCAAATATCCCGCGCCGCTGGCGCTGGATATGATAGAGGCAGCGCATCTGTGCGAGGTCGAGTTCGTGGAGTCGGCGGCGCACAGTCTGCCTGACTGCGTTACGCAGGAGAAAAAGCAGCAAATGCTGCAGCGGATCGAGCAAAAATATGCAGAGCGCCGTCGGCTGTACGAGCAGGGAGAGGCGCAATGGGACACCACTGTTTCGATCACCATGATCGTGCGGGGCATCAAAAAGGAAAGGAATGACACACAATGAAGGTTTTAATGTTAAACGGAAGTCCGAAGGACAACGGCAACACCGCCGCAGCTCTTGCGGAAATGAAAGCGGTATTTGAGGCGCAGGGCGTTGAGGTGGACTATGTCCACGTAGGCAACCTTGCTATTCGCGGCTGCACGGGCTGCGCGTCCTGCTTTAAGACGCGCAAGTGCGTCATTGACGATATCGTCAACGAGCTTGCCCTCAAGCTGGAGGCGTGCGACGGCATGGTCGTCGGCAGCCCTGTCTATTATGCTTCTGCCAACGGCACGCTGATCTCGCTGCTCGATCGCTTGTTTTACAGCGCGCGCTTTGATAAGCGGATGAAGGTGGGAGCCTCTGTCGTAGTTGCGCGCCGCGGCGGCTGCTCGGCTGCCTTTGACCAGCTCAATAAATATTTCACCATCAGCGGAATGCCGCTGGCGTCCGGTCAGTACTGGAACAGCGTCCACGGTGCGACGCCCGGACAGGCAGCAGAGGACGGCGAGGGCTTGCAGGGAATGCGAACGCTGGCAAACAATATGACCTTCCTGATGAAGAGCATCGCACTTGGCAAGCAGACCTTCGGCTTGCCCGAAAAGGAAAAGTCCGTCTGGACGAATTTCATAAGATAAGTACGCGCATCGATCACCACCCATATCATAATCATAAAAAGCAGGGGCTGCCTCCAAACGGAGGTAGCCCCTGCGGCTATATAGGCAAAAATCAGAATAGCGGACCGGTCAGACTGTAGATGACCTGATCGCCCTTGCCAATGGCAATATTCTGTAAACCGAGAGCGCCGAACGAAACGGGGTAGTAAACGCTTTCGTGCTGCAGAAGTCCATCCTCGGTCTGCGTGCACAACCAAGCGTCCAGCAAAATGGAGCCGTCCTCGGCCTTCAGAAGCTGAAAATCATCAAATTCTTCGGCGTAGAAGACACCGTAATATTCGGTGCTGTTACTCTCTGCATCACGAATAAAAATGGCAAAGGTAGGTAAGGCCTGGGGGGTAGACGAAAGGTTGCCACGGTTATTCGTCGGGCTTTTGGTGATGTAACATTTCTCGTCCTTACCATCACCATCAACGTCCAGTATGGTTACATGATAAGGTGCTTCAACGCCGTAGGTGGCTTGATATGCAGAAACGACCGAGATGGAGTAGACGTTTGGAATTCGTCCGGGATTGCTCGCAAAGTTCATTCCATCGTAGCGGATATAGAGCATATCTCCGGCGTGGATTTGCGGAAGTGGTTCACCGGAAACAAGCTTGTTGGCAACGTAACTCAAGCCCCCTCCTCTTTGCATAATAAATCCGCCGCCATCTCGCAGCGCCAGCGCGTAAAAGCCGAAGCCCTCATATTCGGGCTCTGCGTCCTTGGGAAGCTGCACCATCCGGTAAACGGAGAAGCCGCCGCCCTTGACCATATAGATGTCACCCTGCTCGGTGAGAAGCAGGTGAGAGGGCGCGGTCGGGGCGCGCTCCGTTTCGGTGGCTGAAATGCGGAACAGACGGGTGGATTCGTTCAAAACGGAACGGATATCCACCTCCCGTGACCAAAAGGCAGGCGCCTCGGTCATATTGAAATATTGCTCCGGAATGGGGATCTCCGCCATGGCACCGATGTAGGTATAGCTGCCCTCACGCAGTACGCTCAAGCGACTCAGATCGTCCGATACCCTATAATAGGTGTCGCTTAAGATATCAGCAAAGGAGGAGGCCATATTATGGTAAACACTGTCGCCTATGGCAAGCACGCCGCCCTCCCAGGTGCGCTCCGGCGAGGAGCGGATCATGCGGGTGATGGAGTAATAGCGCTTGCTTGCGGTATCGCTGTAGAGCAGATACGCAGTGGCGTCGTCCATGATGAGCACATGGCTCAGCTCGATGCGCGCGTGATCGTCAACGAGCAGCGTACAGGTGTAGGCCTGCTTGACCAGCGGACGCAGCTGCTCCGGAGAAAGGACTCCATCGACGGTTTTGATGGGAGTAGCGGGCGTTGCAGCGGTTGCCGTGATCTCTTTTCCGTTTGAGGTGTAGGTGAATTCACGTGGTTTTCCGAGAAAACGATGATCAAAGTTATCCTCGGTCAGCGTCATTTTGCGCAGCTGTCCTACAGGCGTGACGGTCCACTCTCCGACGGTGTAGAGAATATCGCCGTCAATGGCATAGGTCACACCACCGGAAAAGGGATTGAAGTAGGATGAGGTCGTATCCACCCACGCGCGCTCAACGGTGGTAAAATAGTGCGCTTGCTCGGAGAGTGTGACGGTATCCTCGGGGGTGGGGGTAGGATCCTGCGTATCGGCAGGCGGCTCGTCCGGCTGCTCGTCGTCCTGTACGGGGTCGGTCAAAAAGCATAGCGCGGTGACGGTCAGCGCGACGACAAGCAGGATCAGAATCCAAAGCGTCGGCTTTTTATAGTTGAGCACCGAACGAATGCGCTGCTTGACGCTGACCTCTCCGAAGGCGAGCGGGCAGGCGGAAATGGTGCGACGGGATACGCTGCAGTTGATCAGTGCCTCGGAGTACGGCTTTTTGCCGTCGGCGCCGAGCTGCTTGATGACGTGCTCGTCGCAGGCAAGCTCTATGTCACGGCAGAGCAGCGCGTAGCCAAGCCACAGCACGGGATTGAACCAGTACACGCAGAGCAGCAGAAAGCCCAGCGGCTTCCACAGGTGATCCAGGCGGCGCAGGTGTGCGCGCTCGTGTGCGATGACGTAAGCAGCGTCCTGCTCGCTGAGGACGGTGGGCAGATAAATGCGCGGACGCAGCACGCCGAGAATAAACGGCGAGGAGATGCGATCGCACAGCAGGGTGCCGTCATCCGCGGGAGCCGACTCGCGCACCATGTGGCGGATACGGAGATAGCTGAACAACGCGTATGCGAGCATGGCAGCCATGCCGATCAGCCATACCCATGCGGCAATGTGGGTGAGCGAAAGGTCAAGCGTTGCGGCAGAGGGCGCGGTCGGCGCTGTGACGGGCGGCATCTGCGGCGTGAGCACGGGCTCCACGGTGGCAGGAAAGCCGGAGCTGTAATCGGGGGCGAGGATGCTGCTGTCGGCAGGCGGAAGCAACTCGGGGAGCGGAGCCGTGCGGCGGGGGATCAGACTGAAGACGCTCTCAAGTGAGAAGGGCAGCACCAGTCGGACACCGACCGCCGCCCAAAGCAGGCAAAGCCAGCCGCGCGGTGCACGGCGCAGAAGCAGACGCAGCAGCAGTACGGCAAGCACCAGATATGCCGCTGTCAGGCTCATATCAACGAGTGTGAGAAAGAGATGCTCCATGCTCAGCCCTCCTTGTGATCTTCAATCATGCGGCGCAGGCAGGCGATTTCCTCATCGGTAAGTGCCTTGCGCGCGGTAAATGCGGCAAGAAAGGCGGGAAGAGAGCCGTCAAAGGTTTCCGCAACAAAGCGCTCGCTTTGCAGCGCGTAGAATTCCTCCCGTGGGATCAGAGAGCTGACGATGCCTCCCTCGTTTTTGAAGATACCCTTGTCGCACAGGCGCTTGAGCACGGTATAGGAGGTCGTTTTCTTCCAAGAGAGCTGCTGCTCAGCGTGCTTTGCCAGCGCGGCAGCACTGATCGGCTCCCATTTCCATATGATCTCGGCGAAGCGGGTCTCGACCGCTCCCATCTGTATATCGGACATGATGTACCCTCACTTTCCGTTCTACACCTTGTAGAACAATATCATTCTACACCATGTAGAACGGTTTGTCAATAGGTTTTGGAAAAATTTTTTCAAAAAAAACGACCTCTCACGCATTTGGCGGAGAGGTCGCAGGTAGATAAATTCAGATTAAAGCACGAATTGAACGGTACAAAAGGCAGCGTAGATGCAAAGAAGGAGGATGCCCTGTGTACGCGAGAGCTTTTGACGGATGAGTGTGGGAACGGTGAGCAGCAGCATGACGAGCAGCATCACGGGAATATCGATCAAAAGCGAGGCGTTGATGCCGGCGACGAGCTTGCTGCTCGGCACGGCGAAGGGGGAGAGTACGGTGGAAACGCCGTTGACCAGCACGAGGTTGAACAGATTGGCGCCGATGACGTTGCCCAGCGAGAGGGAGCCGTGTCCCTTGACGAGCGAGGTGATGGCGGTGACCAGCTCGGGCAGCGAGGTGCCCAGTGCGACGAAGGTCAGCGCGATGACCGACTCGGGGACACCGAGTCGCTCTGCGATCAGCGTACCGTTATCGACCAGCAGATCGGCACCGACGGCGATCAGCGCAGCGCCGAGCACGAGAAAGAGAATATCCTTGAGCAGGGGAGAGCGCTTTTCAAATTGTTCCGGCTCCTCTTCCTGCTGTGTGGGTGCGCGCTTTACGCGGCGGATGGACAGGAACAGATACAGCGCGAACAGCGCCAGCAGCAGAATACCGACGCCGCGGCTGAAATATCCGTAGAAATATGCGACGGCAGAATACAGAACGGCTGCAAGAAAGAAAAAGGCGACGGGAAGTGTCAGCGTTTTTCGCTCGGCACGCGAGGGGCGAATGGCGACTGTCAGCGCGGCGATCAGCGAGGTGTTACAGATGATGGAGCCGATGGCGTTACCGTATGCCATCTCGCCGTGTCCGCTGACGGCAGACGTGGCGGAGACCATGACCTCAGGCAGCGTTGTGCCGATGGAAACGACCGTCGCACCGATAAGCAGCTCGGGAATATGAAAGCGGTGAGCGATGCCGGTGGCACCGTCAACGAACCAGTCACCGCCCTTGATGAGCAGGACAAGACCTAAAATAAAGAGCAGAATTGGGATGGCCATGAGCGAGGATTCCTTTTCATTGGATTTGATATGAACCGATACATTCTATTTATTATAACATAAAATCGCTGTCTTTGCAACAGACTTTTTCATTTTTCGACAAAAACCAAAAAGAGCAAAAAACAGGAAAATAGTGTTACAAATTCAATGTTTTGCACCCGATATTACATGGAATGAGCGACATTCTTGATGTATAATGAAAAAAACGGCCGAGACTCACAAGGCCTCGGATCTTCACGGAAGGAGCGGTTGATTTTTTATGAAGCGTATCATTCGTTCACTGCTTTCACTTGCTCTGTGTCTTGCTATGCTGGCAGGACCGATTTCCGCCTGCATTACGGTGTATGCGGACGAAACGTTGCCAGGAGAGGCACAGGGATTGGTCAATCTGGCGCAGGGTGCTGTGGCAAGTGCGACCTATTATCAGACGACACCCGAGGTCTGCGGACCTGCCAACGCCATTGACGGCGATACCACCACGCGTTGGAGTACCTTCAATGCGGCGCAGGCATTCCCCCAGGCGATCACGGTCGATCTTGGCGCGGTTTGCAGCATCTCGCAGCTTGGCCTGATCTGGATGGGCGCCGGACGCGTTTATACGTTTGACGTATACGTGACGGAGGATCCGATGATCGTGGACGGCAAGCTGGCGAGCGCAGCAGCGACGCTCAAGGCCCAAAAGGGAAACGGCCGCGATAGCGGATATTCGGAATATGAGGTCGTTGCCTTTGACGAGGCGGTCAGCGGTCGCTACGTAACGCTTTGCATTACCGGTGCGGCAGGCTCCCCTTGCGCGGTGCTCTACGAGCTTGCGATCATGGGGCAGCCTGCGGTTGCCGAGGTTGCGGATATCGTGGGCTTCCGCGAGCAACCGGCGGCGTTTTTCGATGTGGGAACGCTGATGGAATCCCTCTCGCTGCCCGGAAGCGTTGCGGCTATTCTGGA
Organism: Clostridia bacterium; assembly: GCA_017452545.1. Taxonomy (GTDB): domain Bacteria; phylum Bacillota; class Clostridia; order Oscillospirales; family CAG-272; genus SIG644. The sequence continues at coordinate 14,357 of JAFTME010000111.1, forward strand.
GGACGGAAGAGTGCAATCGGTTTCCGTCCGCTGGCATTGTGATGCGTATGATGCGACCAAGCCGGGCAGCTATACCTTTATCGGTACGCCCGTGCTGACGGACGACGATGCGGTCACCAACACTGGCGCCTTGACGGTGGAAAAAACGGTTACGCTGACCGCGCCCATGGAGGACGGCGGCAGAGTGGAGCAGCTGCTGAATGACGGCTGGGTCTTTTACAAGGGCAAGCTGAGCGGCGCGCACAAGGCAGAGTACAACGACAGCGCCTTTGAAGCGGTGACGCTGCCGCATACCTGGAACGCTGAGGACGGCGCGGACGGCGGCAACAATTATTACCGCGGTGTGGGCTGGTATCGCCGCGAACTGACCTGGCGCAATTCCTACGAGGGTAAACGCGTTTATTTGTATTTTGAGGGTGTCAGCCGCATTTGCAACGTTTACGTGAACGGACAAAAGGCAGGTTGGCATGAGGGCGGATATACTGCCTTTTACGTGGATATTACCGACTATCTGAAGGAAGGAAGCAATGTGATCGCCGTAGAGGCGGATAACACCTTCCACGCCGACGTCTCTCCCATTGACGGTGACTTTACCCAGTGGGGCGGTATTTACCGCGACGTGACGCTGGTCGTTACGGGCGAGCAGCATATCGATACGTCGGACTATGGCGCAAACGGCTTGTATATGACGACGACCGACGTCAGCAAGGATGCTGCGACGGTCACGGTCAGATCGGTCGTGGTCAACGACGGCGCCGCGCAGCAGGAGCTGACGCTGCGGTATGATCTTTCCGTTCCTGCCGACGGCACGGTGACGTGGATCGACGACATCCCCGCGGAGTGGCTGCCCTTTGATCCCGCCGATATGACGGTCGAGGGCGGACAGGTCGTCCATCGTATGGAGAAGACGGTGACGGTGGGCGCGGGTGAGGAATACACGCTGGAGCACTCCTTCGTTGTGGAAAATCCGCACCTTTGGAACGGTCTTTCCGATCCCTTCCGTTATATCGCAACGCTGCAGGTGTTGTGCGACGGCAAGGTGACGAATGCGGTCAGCGATTATATCGGATTGCGCGATTTTGAGGTAGACGCCAATACGGGCGCCTATCTCAACGGTGCATCTTACAATTTGCGCGGTGTATGCCGTCATCAGGACAGAGAAGGCATGGGCGCGGCGCTGACGGCAAAGGAGCACAACGAGGACTTTGCCATGATCTACGAGATCGGTGCCAATGCGGTTCGCCTGGCACACTATCCGCAGGCAGATTATTTCTACGATCTGTGCGACCAGTACGGTATTCTGGTCTGGGCTGAAAATGCGTTTGTCAATAAGCTGGGCGGTGAGGGCAGCTATGATGATCCTGACGAAGTGCGTGACGCCTTTATGGACTCCGTCCGCAGACAGCTCAAGGAGCTGATCCGTCAGCAGTACAACCACCCCTCTATCGTGGTCTGGTGTATTCACAACGAGGTGCAGCCCGCCAATGCAGAGCTGATGCTGCCGTTTACCGAGGAGCTGACAGCGCTGTGCCACAAAGAGGACCCCACGCGCATCGTGACGCAGGCGACCGCCAACGCGACCACCCCGACGTGGAATTCCGACACCATCTGCACCAATCTGTATCCCGGCTGGTATTACGGAAATTATAATCAGCTTAAGGAATATATCGATCGCTTCCGCTCGCAGGCGCTCGGCCGTCCCGTCGGTATTTCGGAGTACGGCATCGGCGCAAACTACGAGCACCATTGCGAGGGCTATCCTGCCACCGTATGTAAGGCAGATATCGTCTTCCAGTACGAGGAATATCAGTCCGAGGGGCACGAGGCGTATATCCGTCAGATCAACGAGATGGATTATCTGTGGTGCACCTTTGTCTGGAATATGTTTGATTTCGGTGCCGATCACCGCTACGAGGCACAGGCCTACGGTATCAACAACAAGGGTCTGGTCTCTTACGATCGCACCGTGCGCAAGGATGCCTTCTATGTGTACAAGGCAAATTGGAGCCCGCTGCCCACGCTGCATCTCAACAGCAGTCGCTTCCTGTGCCGCCAGACCGACAGCATCGTCGTCAAGGCGTATTCCAATTTGGACAGTGTGACGCTGTACGTCAACGACAAAAAGATCAGTACGCTGACGCAAGCCGAGCTTGCACAGGAAACGGTATTCATGTGGCAGGACGTTGCGCTGCAGGCAGGCGAAAACCGTGTCAGAATTACGGGAAGCATGGACGGTGTGGAATACACCGACGAGGCAACGTGGTATTTTATGGAGCTTACGTCGGACGTCTTTGCCATCAACAACGAAACCATGCAGCTTCTGTTGCCCGATACGGGTGCCCGTATCGAGGATATTGCAAGTGCCATCCGCAGCAACGTGGACACCGAGCTAACGGTATATGATACCGACGGACTGACGGTGCTCAAGCAGGGCGTGCTGACCGAGGAGATGGTGCTGCGCGTGCGTGCCGAGCACGGAGAATTCTGGTACACGTTTATCAGAAAGAATATTGCTGCCAAAGGAGAGGCTGCGGCGACGTATTCGCAATCGACCAATCCCGCCGCACAGGTATGCGACGGTAAGCTGACGACCTATTGGTCGTCCTACGGCACCAAGGAATATCCGCAGGCAATCCAGATCGACCTGGGTACGGAGCAGGCACTGGCGCAGCTCAAGCTGATGTTCTACGGAGATAACAGACATTATACCTACGACGTTTACGTGACCGACGACTCCATTCTCGCGGATTGGTCGGCAGCGGACGCGCTGCTTGAGGATCTGGTTGGTACGGGCTATGGCGCGACGGGCGGCTTGTCGCTGAATGCAGAATATGAAGCGCTGCTGCTGCCCGAGGGCACGAGCGGACGGTATATCACGGTCGTGATCAAGGGCTGTGATGCCGCCGGTGTGACCATTGGCGCGCTTTGGGAGATCGAGGCGTATTCGACGCTCAACGGTGCTAAGGGGCAGTCATCCGACACGGAACCCGGGCAGCCGGATGACAATCCTCCGACGGATGAGCCGGATCCTACACCGGATCCCACGCCTGATCCCGACAAGGATCCCGATAAGACCCCCGAGGAGCAGCCCGGGGAGCCGGACAAATCCCCCTCTACGATATGGATCGTTCTGATCGTGGTCGTGGTTGTGCTCGGCGGTGGTGCAGGCATTGCTCTGGTGCTGATCCGCAAGAAAAAGAAAGCATAATCATTCATAAAAAAACGCACGGACACCGCGGTGTCCGTGCGTTTCCTTATTCGATCTTATATGGCGAGTCGGCAGGAAAGGCGCCGTTGCCGTATTGCTGCTTTTTATAGGTAAGTGGGGAGAGACCGACCTGCTTGCGGAACAGCTGAATGAAATTGGAGTAATCCGAAAATCCGCTGTCAAAGCAAGCCTCGGTCACGCTGGCACCGCGACTGAGCAGCTGCTTGGCGTGGTTGAGCTTAAAGCTTTGCAGATATCCGTAGGGGGTGGTGCCGATGTGCGCGGTAAACAGACGGGTCAGATGCGAGCGGCTGATCCCGAAATGAGCGCAAAGCTGCTGAACGCTGTGGATGGTGCGATAGCTCGTATGAATATGATTGACAATGGCGGGCAACGGAGCGGGGCAGTCGGAGGCAAGCGAGGTCGAGGTCGCGTGGGCGAGCAGCTGCTTGATGGCGAGCAGAATGCGAAGCGTGTTGCCGTAGATCAGGTACGGGGTGTCCGGTGTGTCGCTTTGTACCTCGCGGCTGATGCGCATCAGCTTTTCCATGATCGATTTGGAAAACGCCTGGGGAAACACAAGGTGATGGCGGCTTGCCTCAGGCGCTTGAAACAGCGAGAGGATGGGGGGCTCGCATACGATGGAATCAAAGGCGTTCGGTGTGAAGAAAATATACAGCCGCTCCTGCACGGCAGAGGTCGGAACAAAGGAATGGATCTGCTGCGGCGGATAAAGAAACAGATCGCCCGGGTGCGGCGAATAAATACGGTCGTCAATGAGAATGTTACAGGTGCCGTCGATGTGCATATACAGCTCGCAGACGTTGGGTGAGAAGGGACCGTACAGATGCCCCACGTTGAGCGTGCTGCGGACGTGGGTGAAGGCAATAAATCCCTCGCCGTCGGCAAGGCGAATGGGAATTTGCTTTTTGTATGAAAAACAGTTCGGTTCTTCGATCAAGCTTTTATCCATGCGATACCTCCCGTGTGATCGGCGCGTGCGATTTTATACCATTATACCATAGAGCGGAACAGTTTTCAACATAAATTTGTCTTTGCTGTGAAAAAAAGTTGTGAAAAATGAGCGGAGAGTGTGAAATAAGCCTTGACTTTGAAAAAAATATAAGCTATACTATAAATACTTCACCGACAGAAATATATAGATTGTCGGAACAAAAAACAAGGGGGATAAACACTATGAAAAAGCTTTTATCTGTTCTCTTGACGCTGGCGATGCTGCTGGGCTGCTGCACGTTTGTTGTAACAGCCGATGAAGCCGCCGCAGACACGTCTATTCTTGTAGATGATCTGCTGACCAACAAGGGAACGACGCAGAGCTATCTTTGCAAGGGCGCCGCATGGAATGCAACCTACGAGCTGTTCGATTCCGGCGTAGACACCTATTTGGTCTATAAGATCAACGTACCTGCCGGCGAGGGCGCCGTCGCTACGGTTGATTTTATGGATTGGACTGACATCGGTAACGGCGGCGTACATCAGTATTCCGATCTGCCGAAGTATCTTTGCTACGTAACGAGCAAGGATCCCGGTGCCGACTTTGACGGTAACGTCGAGGAGTGGACTGCGGTAGGTGCAAACGAAGAGATCTCGATGGATACCTTCACCTACACCTATACTGTAAGTGGTGCAACCGGCTTTGGTGATGCGAAGGAGCTGTACGTTTGCTTCAAATTCGCATCCAACGACGAGTCTCACAAGGACAAGGCCGGCTGGAACGATGGTGCATGGGTAGAGAAGATCGCCTTTGATGCAGTTCCTTTTACCGGTGTCGCTGTTTACAACGGCGCGGATAACGATGCCTGGACCACCGGTCAGGCGCACGTAATGACCAATGAGGAAACCGGCGAGACCAATGAATGCCGTGACTTTACGCTTGCCGCAGGCAGCTATGACGTCGCTGATATGACCGCTTGCCTGAATCTTGCAGACAAGGGCCTGTCTTACGATGTTTCCGAAATGGATTTCCTACGTTTTGATATCTACATTCAGGATAAGATGAAGATCTCTGATACAGAGTTCTGTATCGAGCTGACCTCCTCCGGCGTCTTTGACGAGCAGGAGCATCAGTACGTCGGTACGTTCGGCGGCATGGGCGACGGCTGGAATACCATTTCAATTCGTCTGGGAAGCTTCCAGAACAAGGAGATGGATAAGACCAATTTCAACTTCTTCCGTATGTACAACAACACCGCATTCAGCTCCGAGTCCGACTTCGTTTTCATGATCGACAACATTCGTTTCGAGAAAGAGGTTCAGACCGGTGGCGATGATTACGACGGCCCCGTTGAGGAATATATGTTCTTCGTTCTGGACGGTGACACCGAGGAAGAATTCCTTGTACGCTCCACCTCCTCCCAGAGCGGTGCAGCATTCCGTTTCTGCGATACCGATAAGGAAATTATCTATAAGTTCCCCATCACCAACCGCCAGAATGCCGATCAGGTGCTCTTCACCGCTACCGTCAGCCAGCAGGTATTGCTGCAGGTTTCCCACGACGGATCAAGCTGGAAGGATATTTACAGATATGAATTTGACGAGGCAGGTCTGCCCCAGCAGGGCGACCCCAAGCAGCAGATCACCTATGATCTGACGCCTCTGGTAGATCTGAATAAGTATTCCGATATTTACATTCGCGTCGGTGACGCATATCCCAGCAACGGTTGGGGTACTTGTATCCACTCTGACCAGGCAACCAAGCTCGAGGTTCGCTATACCGAGTTGACCCCCGAGGAGTGGGATGCGATCGAGGGTGCTCCCGACGAGCGCTCCATCTCGCTGCTGACCGGCTCCAAGGGCTTTGGCTCCTTCAAGCCCAATACCGAGAATAAGACCAACGGTTATTCTTCGCTGATGATGACCATCGCAGAGGGTAACGTTAACCAAACCACCTTCGACGCGATCGACTCCACCGGCTACGATGCTCTGGAGTTTGATATGTACGTGACCGATCCCGCACTTTTCGAGGCAACCTTCTCCGATACCGGTATTGAGCTGTCCTCTCAGGGCAAGTGTGATGACGGTGAGATCGGCTGGAAATTTGCAGACATCGCCGCATCCGAGATCAAGGCAGGCTGGAACCACGTAACGCTGCTGTTCCGTGATGCAAAGCCCGACGCCAGAAATGCCGTTGACTTTGATCCCACCGCGATCAACTTCTTCCGTTTCTTCTTCGTTGGCACGCCCGCGGAGTATGTCGGCGGTACGTTCGGTATTGACAATGTTCGTCTGACCACCGCAGCTGCCGAGCTGGATGCTGCACAGGCAGCAGCCGATCAGGAGGCTGCAGATAAGGTCATCAAGCTGATCAACAAGATCGGTGAGGTTACGACCAAGAGTGAGCGCGCGATCGAGCGTGCACAGTCCGAGTACGATGAGCTGACCGACGCACAGAAGGCACTGGTTACCAACATTGACGTGCTGACTGCAGCCGTAGCCAAGTACGACGAGCTGGTAAACGGCGGTAACGATCCTGCTCCCGACGACGGTGAGGATCCCGCGCCCGATGACGGCGAGGACCCTGCTCCCGATGATGGTGAGGATAAGGACACCGACGATGGCGATGATGATGGCAATGATGAGGGCAAAACGCCTGATGATAAGCCTGCGGGTAAGTCCGGCAGCACGGTTGTTATCATTATTGTTGTGGTAGCAGTCGTTGTGATCGCTGCAGCAGTCGTTGCAATCATTCTGATCAAGAAAAAGAAGAAGTAATATAAGCAAACAAACAAGCAGGCTGTCCCGCTTATGCGGGGCAGCCTGCCCTTTTATGCTTCAAAAAATGCCAGCTTGAGGCGGTCGGTATTGTCCTCGGAGTATTCCAGCTCCTCGGAGATGATGCGGGCGAGGGGAACGGCAGCCGTGATGTCACTTGCATCAGCAGCATCCAGCAGCGAGGCAAGCAAGCGCTCACAAAGCAGACAAAATCCGAGGGCAGCACGCAGCTCGTCCTCGTCGTATGCCGCAGAGCAATGGCGGAAGATCCAATAAGCAAGCGCGCGCTCGGTCAGCACCTCCTTGCCACACCCTGCCGACGGCGCGGAGGTGTAGTGGGAAAAGAGCGCCTTGTGCGCGGGATCGAGATACTCCAGCGTATCAAGCAGTGCCTGCCATTCCCGATCGGATCGCATGGTTGGGGTGACGTGATACGCGAGCGAAATGTCGCGCAGGCGGTCGGCGTAGGGGCGAGAATGATCCGAAAGCAGGGAATACAGCTGTGAGCGCACCGTAGCGGTGTCAAAGCCGTCAGCGGATGGCGGCTGTTCAAGCGGGTCCTCAAGCGCTTCGATCGGAACAAGTGTGGTGTAGTCCTCCGAGGATAAGATCAATCGGCACGCCTCCTCGCACGCCATCCCAAGTCCGACCTCCATGCCGCAGGAGGAGCGGTGGTAAAAGCGCGGATGCTCGCGGCAGATGTCGCACAGGTAGTCCTCGCCCAGCGTCAGAATAAGGTTGCATAGCCCCGTGCTGTTCAGGTGTGGGCAGCGCTCTCCCTCGCACAGACGAAAATGCGGTGTTTCGCCCTGTTCTATGGTGCCCGAAAGGCAGATGCCGCAGTCACTTGGCAGCGCGGCGTATTTTTGCAGAGTGACATCGTCGATGTCGATCTCCCAGCCGATGCAGCAGCTGTGGCGACAGCGGTCTGCGATGCAGGTGAATTGCTTGTAATATTGCGGTGCGTACAGCGTCATTGGTAACCTCGCTTGGTGGGTTTGTTGAGCAAATTATAGCACAAAGAAAAGAGAATTGCAATACGGGCGGGTGCAAAAAGGCAGCCTCATCCTGCGGATGGGCTGCCTTTTTTTCGGCAAGGTGCTTATGCATCGGTCTTGTCGGAAGGATTGCGCTTGAAATAGTGCATACAGGTAAGGACGATTGCAATGCCGATCAGCGGGAACAGGGCGGTGACGAGCATACCTGCCTTAAGACCGATCTGCTCGACCGAAAGTCCGAGCGTGGTGCTGAGGTTGGCGGCGAGCTTACCGGGCGTGACGGCGTCAACGACGATGCCCACCAGCTGCGGAGCAACCGAGGCGCCGAGGTCGCCGCCCGCTGCCATCAGCGCATAAGCTGCGACACCGACACCGGGGATCTTTTCCTCCATCATAATCAACGTACCGGGCCAGAGCATGGCGGTGAACATACCGGTGAGGATGCAGGCGATAAAGGCGGGAATGACGCTGATGGAAAGTCCTGCGACCAGATAGCAGACAGTAGCACCGATCATACCAATCAGCAGCATGCGGCAGATGTTCTTACCGAATTTGGCGTAGCCCATACGCGTAAGCCCCAACAGAATGGCGAACATTGCCATGCCGAGAATATCACCGATGGCCTTTTCAATGTGCAGCGCGTTTTCCATATAGCTCGATACCCAGTTGGACATGGCGTTCTCGGCACAGCTTCCAAAGAAAATGCAGGCGACACACAGCGCAATGCCGATCGTTCGCTTTCTCGAGCTGCCCGCGTGAGCGACGACCTCGGACTGATCCATATCGGGGATGGGCGAGATCATGAACAGCACGGCGGGGATGATGGGGAGCAGCGCGAAAAACATGGTCAGATACATCCATTTCTCCGTGCTGAAAAGTGCGAAGAAGAGCGTTGTGAGCACGGCAACGGTAAAGACACCGAAGGCGTACAGCGAATGTAAAAAGCTCATATCGCGTTGCGGATTATCCGAGGGGATGGCGGCGATCATCGGGCTGAGCAACACCTCGGAAAGTCCCGCCGCAACGGAAAAAATGACCGTACCGATCAGCAGCCCGACATAGGCAAGATCGGGGAGCAGCATGGGAAAGAGCGCGTAGATGAATAAGCCCGCCGAGGTGATCAGCGGCATGATACGAACGACCTTTTTTACGTTGAATTTTTTGGAAAAGAGCGTGAAGATCAAATCCACGGTCAGCTGCGTGCAGAAATTAGTCAGTACCAGCGTGCCAAGCAGCGTGTAGGAAATGTCGTAGGTATCCTGCAGCGTCATAAAGAGAAGAGGCGGCAGGCAAAAGATGGAGGACATGGTAAAGTAGGCTGCATAGCAGGCAAACTTGGTTCGCTTGAAATTCGGTGTTGACATGATTTGATACCTCGGATTTGTTTGGTGATCGTTCGGATTCGATTTTTGTCAGTATATCACATCGGGGGTGTGTTGTCAACAGCGGCGGTGCAAATCCGCACGCTTTTTTTGAAAAATTGCCGCTTTAACAAAACGGCAACGTTTTTTCAATAGGAGTTAAACATTTGCTTGGTACAATGGCAGACAAATGATGCAAAGGTGGGAGCAGTTATGAAAAAAACGTATCAATACCGTGCAGGAGATCGAACGATTGAGCGAGAGTATACTTACATTCCCGTTCGCTATATTATCGCGATGCTGATCACGCTGGCGGAGATCGCAACGATCATCGGCATCGTGCTGGTGCTATGCGCCTACGTTCCGTATTTTTATATTGCCTGTTATCTGACGTCGTTTGCCTGCATGATCCGCATCATAGCCTCGGATGACAACCCCGATTATAAGGTGCCGTGGCTGTTGTTTGTGTTGGTGCTTCCCGTGGCGGGCTTTATGCTGTATTTTCTCTTTTATTCCCGTAAGCTGCAAAAGAAATTTATCCGTCGGCTGGACGAGCTGGAGCGATACGACTATGTGAAGGATGATGCAAGAGCAATGGCGTCGCTGGCGTCGAATGAGCCGATCGCAGCGGCGCAGGCGAGAATGCTGACTGCTATCTCCGGCTCACATCTGTTCGAACAAACCGCAACGACCTATTTCCCGTCGGGAGAGCAGATGCTTGCCCATCTGCTTGTTGATCTTGAGGCAGCCGAGCGGTTTATTTTCATGGAGTATTTTATTATTGAAGAGGGAAAGTTTTGGGGCGCAGTGCTGGAGGTGCTGAAAAGAAAGGTCGCGGAAGGGGTAACGGTTCGCGTTGTTTACGACGATATCGGTTGCATGAGCACCCTCCCCGGGGATTATGCCCGTCAGTTGAAGAAATGCGGGATTGAGGCGACACCCTTTTCTCGCTTGCGGGGAAATGCCGACAGTGAATTTAATAACCGCAGCCACCGGAAGATCACGGTGATCGACGGTAAGATCGGATATACGGGAGGCGTTAATATTGCAGATGAATATATTAACGAGATCCCTCGCTTCGGCCATTGGAAGGACACCGCCCTTCGTCTGGAGGGGGAAGCTGTGTGGGAGCTGACACGGCTGTTCCTCGGTGATTACGGCATCAACGTCAAGAGGCTGCCGCAAAAGGAGGAGGCGTTTTATCCCACGACGATGCCAAAAGAGCCAAACGGATACGTCATCCCCTTTGGCGACGGTCCACGCCCACTGTATGAGCATCGTGTCGGGAAAAGCGTGATTCAGAATATGCTGAACGGCGCGACACGGTACGTGTACATGACTACGCCGTATTTGATCATAGACAACGATCTGTGTCGGAGCATTGAAAGTGCGGCGTTGCGAGGGGTGGACGTCCGTATCGTCGTGCCGCATATCCCTGATAAGCGGTTGGTATTCCAAATGACACGCAGCTTTTATCATCGCCTGATGAAGGCGGGGGTTAAGATTTATGAATATACGCCCGGCTTTATTCACGCCAAAAGCTATCTTGCAGACGATGCGTATGCCCTGGTCGGCACCATCAATCTGGATTATCGCAGCTTGGTGCATCATTTCGAAAACGGCGTCTGGATGTATCGGTGTGATGTGATCGACGCATTGCGGGCGGATATGGAGGACACGCTGGCAAAATCCATGGAGATTACGCCGGATATGCTGAAAGCGGGACTGCTTACCCGTGCCGTTCGCTCGATCGTCAGAATTTTTGCCCCAATGCTGTAAAAAAGTTTTTTCTAACATTTCATAAACATTTCAAAAACAAAACGCAAAAAGCAAGGGTGTATCATAAAGGCACAAAAGCAAAGTGAAAAAACAAAAGAAAGCAGGATCGTATGGAAAACAACGTATTTACGTATCGGTATTCGGCAACGCAAAACAAAGAGGTGGAGCGCATTCGCAAAAAGTATCTCCCCCGAGAGCAGAGCAAGCTTGAGGAGCTGAAGCGCTTGGACGGAAGGGTGCAGAGCGCGGGACTGCTGCAAAGCTTGAGCCTTGGTGTACTTGGTGCTTTGGTGTTCGGCGTCGGCTTGAGCTTCGGGCTTGGTGCGCTGAGCGGTGCAGCATGGTTGGCACCGACCCTTGGCGCAATGGGAACGGTCATGATGATCCCCGCATATCCCGTGTATAAGCACATCGCACGCAAAACAAGAGAAATGCTGACCCCCGAGATCCTTCGTCTGTCCGACGAAATCATGAAATCCTGAAAAAACAGGATTAACAAAACGCAAACAAAACAAAAAACAATTTCAAACAAACGAATGGTATCATAACGGTACAAAGCAACAATAAAACAAAACATAAAGAAAGAGGTATTTATTATGAACAGAAATGATCAGCAGTTTATGGCACAGAAGATCCGTACGCAGTATATGGAGAAGGAGAGCACCGAGCTGGACGAGCTCCGCGCACTCGACGCCAAGGTCAAGCGTCCCGCCAACGTATTTTCCTATGTATTCGGAAGCATCGGCGCGATCGTTATGGGTGCCGGCATGAGTCTTGTTATGACGGACATTGGTGCGACCGTCGGCGTGGCAAATCCGTTGGTAGCGGGAATTATCATCGGCATCATCGGCTTGGGCATGGCGTTGGTCAATTACCCGATCTACAAGGGTATTCTGGAGCGTCGCAAGAAGAAGTACGGCGCAGAGATCGTCGCTTTGAGTGACAAGCTCCTCAATAACTGAGTGGCAGGGGGTTAAAAAACGATGGGAATTATCAGCTTTTTCAGAAATGCGTTTGCGGATATGCGTGCGAGCGCAAAGGCACAACACGAGGTCGATAAGGCAGAGTTCGCAGCAGTTAAGGCGGAGTCCAAGGCGAGCTTTGAGGAGAACAGAGGGCGCAATACTTACAGAAAGGCAAAGGCAGATGCGAAGAAGCACTGGGATGACGCCCACATGAGCCCCTCGGAGAGAGCCGCTCGTGAGCAGGAGGCACGAGATGCGAGAATCGCCGAGGCACAGGCGAGAGTTGAGCAGGCGAACGCACGCTGCGATGCAGCGAAAAAATAAGAGCATGACGCAGGGGAACCGTATCCCCGGATCCAATACGAAAAACGCAGTGACGGCGCAAAAAATACGCGCAGCACTGCGTTTTTTTATGAAAAAGTCAAAAACACAAACAAAATTTTAACATTTGCGTGCTATAATAAAGAAAATCCGTGGATATAGGCGCAGGAGGTGTGGATATGTTTAAGATTTTGGTGGTAGAGGACGACCGCGATCTCAATCGCTCGGTCTGCTCCTTTTTGAATCACAGCGGATACGAGGCAGTCGGCTGCCTAGGCGCAGAGGATGCCTATGACGAGATGTACAAAACGACGTTTGACCTGATCGTATCGGATATTATGATGCCGGGCGTAGACGGCTTTGAGTTCGCCAAAACGGTACGCTCGCTCAACAACGACATTCCCATTTTGTTTATGACGGCGCGGGACGATTTTGCCTCCAAGCAGAGAGGCTACCGCATCGGTATTGACGATTACATGACCAAGCCCATCGATCTTGACGAGCTGTTTCTTCGTATCGGCGCGCTGCTGCGCCGTTCCAAGATCGCCTCCAGCCGACGGCTGGAGGTAGGCAGCTTTGTCATGGATGTTGACGAGCGCAGCGCGATGCTGGACGGAGAGGAGATCTCGCTGACGGCGCGAGAGTTCGATCTGCTCTATAAGTTGCTGTCCTATCCCAAAAAAACGTTTACCCGCGCGCAGCTGATGGACGAATTCTGGGATGTCGACACCCAGACGAGCACGCGAACGGTGGACGTATATATGACCAAGCTGCGTGCCAAACTTTCGGCGTGCGACTCCTTTGAAATACAGACGGTACACGGGCTGGGATATAAGGCGGTGATCAAATGAGGGAGGAACGACGCTTTCGCTGGGTCCTCAAGGCGATCAACCATTATCTGACCTTCTTTTTGCTGGTGGCGTTTGTCATCACCTGCTGCATGATGCTGTTTTTACGTATTCTTTCCGACGGTCTGCAGATCACGTTTACGGGAGAAAACATCTCGCTTGCGGCAAAGGTGACCTTTTGGAATGCCATGCTGATCAGCCTGATCTTTACCGGCATTGATGCTGTGCGCCGAAAGTGGACGGTCGAGCGACCGGTCAAGCGCATAGCCGCGGCGGCGGAGCAAATGATGCAGGGTGATTTTTCGGTCCGCGTTCCTGCGCTCAACGGGCTGTTTTCCGATGATGGCTTCGGAGAGATCGCCGCGTGTATCAACAAAATGGCATCCGAGCTGTCCAGCGTGGAAACGCTGCGGACGGACTTTATTGCCAACGTATCCCACGAGATGAAAACGCCACTTGCCGTGATGCAGAATTACGGAACGCTGCTGCAGGCGCCCAACCTTCCGGAGGATAAGCGGATGGAGTATGCGCGCGTCATCACGGATGCATCGCGCCGTCTTGCCGATATGATGACCAACATCCTCAAGCTGAATCGGTTGGAAAATCAGACCATTTACCCCAATGCCGTCACGTACGATCTCGGCGAGCAGCTGTGTGAGTGCTTTTTACAGTTTGAACGCGAATGGGAAAAGCGCGGGATTGAGATCGACATTGATATAGCGGAGGACGTGCTCGTTACGGCAGATGCCGAGCTGCTGTCACTGGTGTGGAACAATCTGTTCTCCAACGCCTTTAAATTTACCGAGAGCGGCGGAACGGTATCGCTGTCGCTGACGGCGGATGAGCAGCACGCGATCGTCCGCGTGACGGACACGGGCTGCGGTATGTCGCCCGAGGTCGGCGCGCATATTTTTGAAAAATTTTATCAGGGCGATACCTCGCATGCGACGGCGGGGAACGGGCTCGGTCTTGCGCTGGTCAAGCGCGTCGTGGATATCATGCAGGGAGAGATCGGCGTAGAAAGTGCCGTAGGCGTCGGAACGACGTTTACCGTCAAGATCAGGAGGGAAGAGCATCATGTGGAAACGGATCGGTAAAGCATTGCTGTATCCGCCAATGGCGCTGCTTGTGCTGCTGACGCCGATCGCGATCGCCTTTCTCGTCTGCTCGATGGTGCGCCTGGGGTCGGAGTCGCCCATTTCCATCGCATCGTACGTTCTGGCGGCATACACGCTGACGGTGTGGTGCCTGCGCGTGCCGGCATTGATCCGCTATTTCAGAACCGTCCGACAGCAAAATCGGTATCTGATCCGTTGGCGGGAGGATGCTCGCCTGCGCGTCAACGTCTCGCTGTACGGCTCGCTTATCTGGAATACCGCATATGCTGTTTTTCAGCTGTGGCTCGGCGTGTATCACCATACCTTTTGGTTTTATTCGCTGGCGGGATATTATTTTTCGCTTGCCCTGATGCGCTTTTTCTTGGTGCGACATACAAGAGCGTACCGTCCCGGTGCGCAGATGCGCGCGGAGCTGCATCGATACCGCGCCTGCGGCTGGGTGCTGCTGGTGATGAACCTGGCGCTCTCGCTGATGATCTTTTTCATGGTGTACTGGAATCGCACCTTCCTGCACCACGAGATCACGACGATCGCCATGGCAGCGTATACCTTTACCTCGTTTGCCACCGCTATCGTGGGAGTCGGTAAATACCGAAAATATAACAGCCCGGTCTATTCCGCCTCCAAGGCGATCAATCTTGCCGCAGCGTGCGTGTCCGTGCTGACGCTGGAGTCCACCATGCTGACGACCTTTGGCGACGGTACGATGGACGCTATGATGCGCAAATGGATGCTCGGGCTGTCGGGTGCAGCCGTATCGGCATTTGTCGTTGTGATGGCGATCTCCATGATCGTGCGAAGCACAAGGCAGCTGCAATTTTTGAAATTGGGAGAAAACGAAATCAATGGAAAACAATAACGAAAACAAAGGCTTTCAATACACCTATTCGGCGCGGGAGCAGGAGGAGCTGCGCAGAATTCGCGCGAAATACACGGGAAAGCCGGAGAATAAAATGGAGCGGCTGCGGCGGCTGGATGCCCGCGTTACGCAAAAAGCGCAGGCAATATCGCTGGTCTTTGGCGTGATCGGGGCGCTGGTGCTTGGCTTGGGCATGAGCCTTGTCATGAGTGATCTTGCGCTTATGCTTGGCTTGCCCGACAGCATGGCGATGCTTTGCGGCGTACTCATCGGTCTTTTTGGCGGAGTGCTGGTCAGCCTGGCATATCCTGTATATCAATGGGTCACCAAGCGTGAGCGCAAGCGGATCGCACCGGAGGTCATCCGTCTTGCAGACGAGCTGTTGAAATAATGCAAAAAAGCGGGGCACTTTGTGCCCCGCTTTTTTGAGTATGCGAAATTATTGTTTGCCGACGATGGCGATTTTGATATCTCCTGTGTCGGTGGCAATTTCGCATCTGCCGCCCGTGACGGAATTGGGAACGCTGACCCGCCCGGTGTCGGTGTGCGTTACGAATACCATGTCGCTCAGCAGGCTGCCCGTGACGTCACCCGTGTCTGTTTCGATGAGAAGCTCGTCGGCGTCGCATTGCTCAAGCGTGACGTCCCCCGTGCTTCTCTCGATCGAAACCGTTTCTTCGACGATTACACGGTGCAGGAGAATATCGCCGGTGCTGCCGCTTGAGCGCAGA
>JAFTME010000112.1 GCA_017452545.1 Clostridia bacterium
AACCGGTTATGTACTTTTTGTCGTCGGACAAAAAGTACCAAAAAGCCGACTTAGGGGTGTTCCCCTAAGTACCCCCGATGTCGCGTGCTAACGCCGACGCCCAGCGTCGGCTGATCCGCACGCGGTTGCTAAATAGAAAAAACTCCGCTTTCGCCGCCTCAAAAAGGACGGCGAAAACAGAGAAGCGGAGCCGGTTTGGAGGCAAAGACTTTTTAGTGCGGCTCGGCTAACGCTCAAACAAAAAAAGCCGCGCGAGCGCGGATAGATAATTTTGACGAGCCCCCCGCAGGGGCACAGCCCCCATTACGGCAAAGAACCCCGACGGAGCATTCCGTCGGGGTTCCTTCGTATTATTCTGCCACCTCTACAAAGCGTGCGGAGGTAATTACCACATCCGTCAGAGGCTTGTCGCTTGCATTGGTCGATACCTTTGCAATCTTATCAACAACATCCATACCGCTGACAACGTAACCGAACGAGCCATAACTGCCGTCCAGCGAGGGATAGGTCTTGTGCACAATGAAAAACTGACAAGAACCGGAATTCAGATCCCACGTCGTGGTAGGATCGCGGTCATCGCCGCGCGCCATGGAAACGACACCACGAACGTGCTTGAGATTGTTCTCAAAGCCGTTGAGATTGAACTCGCCCTTAATATCCTTGCCCGAATCTCCCGTGCCGTCACCCTTGGGATCGCCACCCTGGATCATAAAATTTTCGATTACTCGGTGGAAGATCAAGCCGTCGTAAAACTTTTGGCTGACCAGCGTCTGGAAGTTCTCAACCGTCTCGGGCGCAACCTCGGGGTACAAGCGAATGATAATATCTCCGTACTCCGCTACCGTCAGCTTAACGTAATTGGTCACGTTCGACGTCTCCGTGCACTTGGCAGCATCCACCGCCGTAAAATCCAGCTCGCCAAACACAGGCGCACGGTGCGAGCCGCAAGCCGCAAGCGTCAGCGTCAGGGTAAAGACCATCAGGACCGCGCAAAGCAGTCGCAATACCATTCTTTTTTTCATAAATAAACTCCGTTTCAAAAATAAATTCAACATCATTATTGTAGCAGAATCTCTTCTGCCTGTCAAGGCTTACGAAAAATTGTAAATAAATTTGTTACAAACGGAATGATTTTTCCCGCAGCGCGCACATAATAAAACGAATGCTGATTGGAGATGAAGCTATGAATCGCCCCGATAAAACCACCCCCTCCGCCGCTGCTCACCCCCGCCCTGCCCCGACCGTCGCCGACACGGCAAAGGAGGACCAGGAGCGCGCTCGCGCCGACCGCATCTGGATCGGTCGCGCCGCCCGCCTCTTTTGCCTGTTCTCCGCGCTGCTCGGCGGCTATCTGCTGCTGACACGCGGCCTGCCGCTGCTGCTCCCCTTTGCGCTTGCGCTGCTGCTCTCGCTGCCCGTCCGTCGCGGTGCACGGGCGCTGCACCGTCGCCTCGGCATTCCGCAGCGCCTGGGTGCCGTAGTGCTGATAATCGCCACGCTGCTCGTGCTGATCTCGCTGACCGTTCTGCTCGGAGAACGGCTGGTCCTGGAGGCACAGCACCTGCTCGGCGCGATGCAATCGGACAGTCATATGCTGAGTGCCCGCCTGGAGTCTGCGCTGGACTTTTTTACGCGCATCACCTCGCATATTCCGCTGCTGCAGGAGCTGGTCGAGCAGCAGTCGCTCGAAAGCTTCTGGCAGCAGGTGGATGCCACCGTCGCCGCCCTCATCAGCGATACACTCACCCGCTGGAGCGGCAAGATCCCCGACGCCATCGCCGCGCTGCTACGGGCGCTCCCCTCAACGCTGGTCTTTGTTCTGACCTTTCTGATCGCCGTCTTTTACTGCTGCACCGACGACGGCCGTATCACCGAGCAGCTGCGCGATCTCGTACCGCCGCTTTGGCGCGATCGGCTGCAGCTGCTGCGCGACAGTCTGATCGACGTCGGCGTGCGCTATCTGCGTGCCTATCTGCTGCTGTTTCTCCTGACCTTTGTGCAGCTGTATATCGGCTTTACCGTCCTCGGGCTGGAATACACCTTTCTCCCCGCGCTGCTCATCGCCCTCGTCGATATTCTCCCCGTACTCGGCGCAGGCACGGTGCTCGTCCCCTGGGGCATCATCGTACTTTGGCAGGGCAACACCTTCGCAGGTGTGGGCTTGCTTGTGCTCTTTGGCGTTATGCTGCTGCTTCGGCAGATCCTTGAGCCGCGCATTCTCGGCGGCAGCCTCGGACTGCATCCGCTCGCAACGCTGCTCGCGGTCTATGCCGGGCTGCGTCTTGGCGGCATTCCCGGCATGATCGTCGCCCCTGCCGTCGCCATGCTGATCAAAAGTGCCCTCGGCAGCCGCCGTGCAGCGCAAGAGCGCCATGAGAATGTGAGCGCCTGATCAAAGCGTAGACAGAAGCCCCCATGGATGCTGTAGCATCCATAGGGGCATTGTGCGGTTATTCTCTCACGCTTGCATACAAATTCAGATCCCACGCAGGGATATAGGGATAGCGCCGTAAATACAGCCGATACTCCGGGCAGATCTCGTGCAGCTGCAAAATCAACGCGTGCAGATCCTCCGTGCGGTGATACAGCGACACCAAAAGATCGGGCTTGCAGGCGCGAATGGTTTGAACTGAGCCGCGCAGCGCCTGGGCCTCGCTTCCCTCCACGTCATACTTGATGTAATCGACCGCAGCGCCGTCAAGGATGGCGTCCACGGTCCGTCCCGGTACCTCAATGCGCCGCCGCGCTGCAGGATCGTAGCCTGCATTGCGGTTGCCGCTGTCGTCAAAAAGCAACGTCTGCTCGCAATCCCACGCCGCGCAAGGGTACAGCGACAGCTCCATGCTACTCACGCCCTCGGCATATGCTGCCAGCTTGCGATAATTGCGTCGGTCGGGCTCCACGGCATACACCCGCCTCAATCGCGGCGAGAGCGTCGCAAGCTCGCGGATGGTATCTCCGTCGTATGCACCTACGTCACAGTAGGCGGTATAGTCCGCCGGGTGCAGTACACGCTGCATCACAGCCTCCCGCGCATCCTCGGTCGCATCCAGCCATTCAAGCTTGCCCGTCAGGCGGAACATGACGACGCCAAAAAATACCTCCCGCGAGCGCTCATCCGAAAGCAGGTCGTACGCCTGCATCAGCTCCTCACGATGCTCCCGCGCGTATTCCGCCGTAAACAGCACGTCCCCACGCACCGGCACCTCGGGAATGTAGGTCTCGCAGGTCGCAGCCACGCGCCGTACCTGTGCCATCACGTCGGGCAGTGCGCTGGCAAACGAGATCAGCACGATCATATTCTCGCTGCCGTATTTCTCGCACACCTGCGAGAAGGTCATCACACGCTTTCCGTGGAACGATTGCCCGCGAACAAAACCGTCGCTGGCAAAAAAATCCTCGATCTCCACGCCAAAGCGTGCGCAGGCGGCGATGATCTTGTCCGCGCCGTTGCCCATACCGTACATCACGATATGCTTTTTGCTGCGCGCCAGCAGGTGCCAGACGTCCTCGCCCGAAAATGCCTGTTCGATTTTTATCTCCATGTTCGTTCCCTTTCTTGACAAAAGCCACGCGGCGTGTTATACTACCTATATCATACCACAGTTTCCCCGTTTTCGCAAGTGCCGCGGGGAGGAAAAGGAGCAAAATCATGGAAAACTGTCTGTTCTGCAAAATTCTGCGCGGAGAAATTCCCTCCTCCCGCGTCTACGAGGACGAAAACGTCTACGCCTTCCGCGATATCAACCCACAGGCCCCCGTTCACGTGCTGATCATTCCCAAGGCGCACCTGACCTCTGCGGACGAGATCGTTGCTGACAACGCCGCGCTCGTTGCCGCAGTCTTTACCGCCATTCCCAAGATCGCCGCAGCCGAGGGGCTTACCAACGGCTACCGCGTCATCACCAACGTCGGCGAGGACGGCGCCCAGAGCGTCAAGCACCTGCATTTCCACCTGCTCGGCGGCAAAAAGCTGCCCGAAAGCATGGCGTAACAAGCAAAAACGGCGGAGAGAACCAAAGTTCTCTCCGCCGTTTTTTATTCTCCGACCAGCGCAAGCACCGCCGACAGATCCACGGCGTAAACGCCGCTGCAATCGGACAGACGCGCCCACACACGGCCGTCATCGGTCCACTCGCCAAGATACAGACGGTACATGGTCTGCAGCTCGGTGCTCGTGGTGGCTCCCGTTTCGGAATTTTCGACCTTGTGCGTGTAGGTGTAGAACACCTGCAGCTCGCCGCGCGGCGTCTCGCCGACACCGTACTGCTCCCACGCTGCGGGATCAAACGTCGCGGCACTTCCAAAGGAAAGCCCGACCAGCGTATCAACGATGGACGCGGCAATCGCCTCCTCCAGCACCTGACCGTCGGCGCCCTCACCCTCGTATGCCGTCATCACGCGCACGCTTTCGGCATCTGCCTCCTCCCCCTCGGGGTAGTCGTAATCGCACAGTACACTGCGCTCACCCAGCGTAACACGCAACGCATGAAGCTGCGTTTCGGCAAACGTGGGCAGCTCGTCCTGCTGCACGATCTGCTGCGGCGTCAGCTCAAACACCGACGCGATATACGGCTGCACCATATACACCACCGCAGGCTCGTCCTCACGGCAGAAATAGGTCAGTCCGTTGAACACGTTGGTCTTACCAAAGCGAACCGCCTGCGTCACGCCATCCTCAAAGGTAAAGGTCATGCGAACGCAACCGTCGGCAAGCCCGTAGTCAGAGAGCGCGCTCTCCGCCACACCGTCGTAACGGACGGTGGAGGTCACGTTCGTCACCATGCTGATCATTGCGGTGATCTCACCGTTGTCCAGCGGCAGCGTTTCGTCTCCCTCCCACAGCCAGCGTGTGGCATCCTCGGTCAGACGGTAGGCATACTCCGTACCGTCAAACGTATAGGAATACGCAATCAGCGTCTCAGGCGTGACCTGCAGCACCGTATAGGTCTCGGTCTCCGGCTCTGCGGGCTGCTCCTCGTTTGGTGCCTGCTCCCACGGGCGCGTCAGTACGACGTACGCCAATATCAGCAGCGCCAGCACCAGCAGAAGCAGCAGCATTTTTTTGGTTTTACTGCTCAAAGCGGCGACCTCCGATCAGCGTCTTCTGCGAATGATCCAGACAACGATGCCCGAGATCACAAAGCAAAGCGGAATGATAAGGATCAGAATGGCGCCCCACGCCAGCATAGCTCTGGCGGAAACGTTCATGGGCTGCTCGGTCATATCCAGCGCCTCAATGGCACCCAGAGAGGACTCGTACGCATCGTTCTCCCAAGACGCAGCAATGGCAAAATAGTAGGTCGCACCGGGGCCGTAAGCACTGTACGAGCCGTCGGTAAAGGCATCCAGCGAGGCAAACCAAGCCACCTTGGACTCGGTGTTTTTGTCCTCCAGCGCAACGCCGCAGGCAACCTTGCCGTAGTCGGTCTCCGAGCCGTCGGAAGCGACCGTATAGGCATCCGTCGCGCTGAACAGCGTCGTTGCCGTCACGCCCTCGGGCAGCGTTTCATCCAGAAGAATACCGTGCGCACGGGGCATGATCATCCCATAGCCCTGCGAGGACGCCATATAGGTGATGGTGTGCTCGGTGTTGATCGTGGGCTTGAGAATATACGGTTCCTGAACGTATTTGTTGGCGTTGCCCTCGTAGAGCATACCGCCCGTCGTCGGTGCTGCACCGTAATCGGCGACAAGGCTCATCAGATTGGGCATCGCGGTGTTGTCGGGGGTCGTGATCAGCATCAGATTGCCGCCGTCCTTGAGGAAGGCCTTGATGGCTGCCGCCGCACTCTCGGACAGATCGTACGTCGGTGCGTTGATGATCAGGCAGCTGGCATCGGCGGGAACGCTCTCCCCTGCCTGCAGCGTCAGGACTTCATATTCGAGCAGCGCCAGATCAAACATCTCGGTCAGCGCCTTTGACATGGCAGCCTCGCCGTTGCCGGACAGCACGTAAATGTGCGGAATGGTCTCAAGCGAAACGTATTCAATGGCAGCGGTGATCGCCTTCTCACCGGCAAAATACAGCGTTGCTGCATTCATATCGATGCCGTAGTACTGCTTGATCGCCTCTACCGTCGCGCTGTCTGCCGTCATCTCGTTGTAGGTGGCGACGTCCATCTCGCCGTATCCCGTCACGTAGTAATATTCCAGCGCAGAAATATCCACGACCGTATGGCGCAGATCACTCTCGACGATGATATAATTGCCCGAGGTGGTGACCTCAGGGTACCCATCAAGGAAGGTCGGATCCGCTACGGGGTCGATCGCCTTGACGCGGATACGGCTGTTGAAGGAAGTATAGCGGTCAAGGAAGGTCTGCAGCGTGCCGGACATGACACCGCCCTCGCTGAGCACGTAAATGCTGACGTCACGCTTGACGCTCTTGACAAACTTTTCGCTGGTTGCGGAAATGGTGTAAAGTCCCTGGTCGGTGGTATCGATCCGCGTCCACGAGGAGGGCAGCGCGCCCACCAGCAGATTGACGACGACCAGCACCGCCAGCACGATCAGCGTCATCGCCACCGTCCAGGTGCCGACGCGCGTCGCTTTATTGATTCCCAGAAGCGCAGCAATGCCGCCCTTCTGCTTGTTGTTATCGTTCTGATTCATCTCTTTCACTCCTTTCGTACACTCACGACCAACGCTTCTTTTCCAATGACTGATACGTCAGATACAGGAAAAAGGCGATGAAGGAAAGATAGTAGACCACCGTGCCCAGATCAAACACGCCGTAGCCGAAGTTGGTATAGCGGCTGAAGAGCGATGCGGATTTGGTAAAGCTGCGGAACAGCCCCTGATACAGCGAGCTGTCAACGACGTACGTCACGATCATGGGGATGATCGTCACAGCCGCCAGCAGCCCTGTGATGCGCACGTTTTTGGTCAGCGCGAGCACAACGGCAAGCACCGCGAGCACCAGTATGATCAGCGCGATAAAGGAAACGAGTGCATTCGTGGGAATGACCATTGCCAGCATGTCCAGCAGATAGATAAACAGTACGCCGCCGACGCTGAGCACCGCCGCGATGATCTGGCTCTCGGTCAGCGAGGAGAGGAACATACAAAGCGCCAGCAGCGCCGCGCCAAGCAGGAAAAAGGCAAACAGCGAGCAGTACGCCGTGGCAAAATCGGTCAGGCCGAAAAAGCTCAGCACAACGGGATACAGCGCCATTACGCCGCACGCAATGCCGAGGATGGCAATCATAGCAAAATATTTACCCAGCACCACACGGGAAAGGCTCATGGGCAGCGAGTACAGCAGCTGATCGATGCGACCGCGCTTATCCTCCGCCAGCGAGCGCATGGCGAGCACGGGCACCGCGACGATCAGCACGAGCTGCAGATAGTTGAGCGAATACTCAAAGTGGGGCGAGGACAGCACCAGATTATATACAAGGCAGGTAATGCCCTCGAACATCAGGATCAGCGCAATAAACAGAGGACCCGTCACGTTGCGCATATAGGATGAAAATTCACGTTTAAAAATCGCACTCATGCCTGCGTGTCCTCCTGCTCCGTAATTTCTGCCTCGGCTTCCGCCTCAGCCTCGACCTCTGCGGCTGCCTCGTCTTCTGCCTCTTCGGTCTGCTTCTCGTCGGTCAGCGCAAGGAAGATCTTCTCCAGCGAGAGCTCCTCCTGCTCCATGGTCAGCACGGCATAGCGCTTCTCTGCCATCGCAAAGAAAATATCGTCTCGCAGATCGCCGCTGACCCGCAGACGCAGCGCAACCTCTCCCTCTTTTTCCGAGGGCAGCACGGCGAGCTTGTCGATACCGTCAATACCGCCGAGCACCGAAAGCACGCCCTCCTCGTCGCCGCGAACGACCAGATGCAGCTCGCTGCTGCCGTCCATACGCGCCTGCAACTCCTCCTGCGTACCCGAGGCGATCAGATGACCGCCAGAAATAACCAGGATCTCGTCACACATCTCGCTGATCTCCGAAAGAATGTGACTGGAGATAATGACGGTGCGCGTCTGTCCCAGATGACGAATCAGATCGCGGATCTCAATGATCTGCTTGGGGTCAAGACCGACCGTCGGCTCGTCGAGAATGATAATATCGGGATTGCCGAGCATCGCCTGCGCGATACCGACTCTTTGGCGGTATCCCTTCGAAAGATTGCGGATGAGTCGGTTCTGCACGTCATCAATGCGTGTCAGCTCCATGACCTCGCGCACCTGTCTTGCCGCGCGGTCACCGGAAACACCCTTCGCCTGCGCTACAAACAGCAGATATTCCGCCGGTGTCATTTCGGTGTACAGCGGCGGCTGCTCGGGCAGATAGCCGATGCAGCGCTTGGCTTCGATGGCGTTCTCGTAAATATCAAAGCCGTTGATGCTCACGCTGCCCGACGTCGGAGCCAGGCATCCCGTCATCATGTTCATGGTGGTCGACTTGCCCGCGCCGTTGGGGCCGAGCAGTCCGTAAATTTTTCCGTTGAGGATCTTGAAGCTCAGATCCTGTACGGCGTAATGGTCGCCGTATTTTTTGGTCAGATTCTTGACCTCGATCAAAGTAGTTCCCTCCGTTCCGTCTGTCCCGTATCGGGACTTTTCGATCTGTCCGTTTTCGGGCACACCGCACTAAGTATAATAATACCTTGATGCTGTGTCTACATTTTGAAGTAATTATGAACTTTTTTTGATTTTTGGATAAATTTATAGCAAACGCCTCTTTTTCTGACGATTTTCACGACAAATTGCGGGTATTTTTTCGTCGCCCTTGCGTTATGATAGTATAAGAGCGCATCATGCCGCCTCACTTTCCGTCCTTTTGCTCAAAAGCAAGCAGGTTCGTTTATTTATTTTTCACAAACTGTTAAAAATCACCTTGATTTTTTTGTCCTTTAGTGTTAGAATATAATAAGATAAGAGTTTATACCCAAGAAAGGAGGATATGTCCTCATGAGGGCTACCACCCCCGCCGAGCACTCTGATCTCGCACCCTATTATTTTCACCAAGGAACCAATTACAGCGCCTACCGTTATCTGGGCGTTCATCGCTCGCCCGACGGCACCTCGACCAGCTTCCGCGTCTGGGCTCCCAACGCAGCCTACGTCAACGTCGTCGGTGACTTCTGCGATTGGGACCTCGGTCTCCCCATGACACGCATCACACAGGGCGGTGTCTGGGAGCTTACCATCGATACCGACCGACTTCCCGTCGGCTCTCCCTATAAATATCGCATCGTCAACGCCGCAAGCGGTGCCGTGGTCTATAAGGCTGACCCCTACGCCACCGCCACCGAGCTTCCGCCCGCAACGGCGTCGCTCATTCCCGACCCCACCCCCTACGTCTGGCACGACGAGGGCTGGATGCACTACCGTGACAAGACCATGTCCCCCGACGGCTTTTACCGTCAGCCGATCAACATCTACGAGCTGCATCCCGGCTCGTGGCGGCTGCAGGAGGACGGCAGCTTTCTTGCCTGGGATACGCTTGCCGAGGAGCTCGCCCCCTATCTCAAGCAGATGGGCTACACGCACGTCGAGCTGATGCCGGTCATGGAGCATCCCTTTGACGGCTCCTGGGGCTATCAGGTGTGCGGCTACTTCGCCCCCACCGCCCGTTACGGCTCCCCCAACCAATTCCGCGCATTCGTGGATATTATGCACGAGGCAGGCATCGGCGTCATCCTTGACTGGGTTCCCGCCCACTTCCCCAAGGATGCGCACGGTCTTTACGAATTTGACGGTCAACCCCTCTACGAATATCAGGGGCGTGACCGCATGGAGCATCGCGGCTGGGGTACCCGCTGCTTTGACGTCGGACGGCAGGAGGTGCAATCCTTCCTGATCTCAAGCGCCTCGTACTGGATCGAGGAGTTCCACGCCGACGGTCTGCGTGTCGACGCCGTCGCCGCTATGCTGTATCTGGACTACGACAAGCTGCCGAATGAATGGTGTCCCAATATCTACGGTGACAACCGCAACCTTGAGGCGATCGCCTTTTTCCGCAAGCTCAACGGCCACATTCACGGGCTGTATCCCTCGGTGCTTACCATCGCAGAGGAGTCGGGCGACTTCGGCGGCGTCACAGGCGATACCGAGCACGGTCTCGGCTTCTCCATGAAATGGAACATGGGCTGGATGAACGACACGCTGTCCTACGCCGAGCTGGATCCCGTTTACCGCAAGCATCACCACGAGAAGACCACCTTCTCGCTGACCTATACCTTCAACGAGCGCTACGTCCTGCCCATCTCGCACGACGAGGTGGTTCACGGCAAAAAGTCCTTTCTGGATCGCATGCCGGGCACCTACGAGCAGAAATTCGCAGGCGAACGCGTCTTCTACGCCTGGCAAATGACGCACCCCGGCAAAAAGCTGACCTTTATGGGCAGCGAGATCGGACAGTTCCGCGAGTGGGATTACAAGGGACAGATCGAATGGTTCCTTTTGGATTATGATACCCACGCCGGTATGCAGCGCTACTTTGCCGCGCTCAATCAGCTTTATCTTGCACAGCCCGCGCTCTGGCAGCGCGACGGCGGCTGGGACGGCTTCTGTTGGATCAACGCCGACGACAGAGACCGCAGCATTCTGTCCTTCCGCCGCAACAGCGACGACCCGGACGACGAGTTGCTCGTGTTGCTCAACTTCACCCCCGTTGCCCGTCCCGCCTTTGGCATCAACGTCCCCTCTCCGGGGCATTGGCGCGAGGTGTTCAATTCGGACGAGCTCATCTACGGCGGAGGCGGTATGACCAACCCCGCCACGCTGTGCTCACAGCCCTGCGCGCCCGACGCCGAGCAGCATTACGTCACGCTCGACCTGCCCCCACTCGCAGCCGTTGTGCTCAAGCGCATCCCCACCCCTAAAAAGGAGGGCGCTCCCTCCGAAAAATCCGGTTCCAAACCGACGGCAAAGCGCCGCGGAAACGCATAAAAATTTTATTGAAATAACAATACAGGAGGATCTACCATGAAACAAAAAAAGGAATGTGTTGCCATGCTGCTTGCGGGCGGACAGGGCAGCCGACTCTACGCGCTCACCAAAAAGACCGCAAAGCCTGCGGTTCGTTTCGGCGGTAAATACCGCATCATCGATTTTCCCCTGTCCAACTGCATCAATTCCGACATTGACACCGTCGGCGTGCTGACTCAGTATCAGCCGCTGGTGCTCAATGAGTACATCGGCAACGGTCTGCCCTGGGACCTTGACCGCAACGTCGGCGGTGTCAAGATCCTTCCCCCCTATCAGGGTCAGAACGGCGCCGACTGGTATAAGGGCACCGCAAACGCTATCTATCAGAATATGGAGTTCATCGAGCAGTACAACTGCGACTACGTGCTCATTCTCTCGGGTGACCACATCTACAAGATGGACTACGCCAAGATGCTCGATTTCCACAAGGAAAAGGGCGCAGACTGCACCATCGCCGTGCTGGAGGTTCCACTGGAGGAGGCAAGCCGCTTCGGTATCATGAGTGCACACGATGACGGCACCATCTATAAGTTCACCGAAAAGCCCAAGAACCCCGACTCCACCAAGGCGTCCATGGGTATCTACATCTTCAACAAGAAAAAGCTGTTTGACTATCTCATCGCAGACGAGGCAGACCCGAACAGCGCCAACGACTTTGGTAAGAACATCATTCCCAATATGCTGGCTGCAGGCGAGAAAATGTTCGCCTACCCCTTCGAGGGCTATTGGAAGGACGTCGGAACCATCTCCTCTCTCTGGGAGGCGAACATGGACCTTCTTGGCGAGGATCCCGTTCTCGACGTGACCGATCAGAGCTGGCGCATCTACGCCCGCCATCAGGCAGACGAGCCGCAGATGGTCGGCAACACCGCCATCATTGACAACGCTTCCATCACCGAGGGCTGCGAGATCCACGGCACCGTCAAGAACAGCGTGCTGGGCTCGGGTGTCAAGGTCATGTACGGCGCATACGTCAAGGACAGCGTCATCATGGGCAACACCGTCATCGGCGAGGGCGCAACCGTCAATTATACCATTCTTGACGAGGGCGTTGACATCGGCGCGGGTGCCAAGGTAGGCGAGGCACGCGAGAATGCCAAGGACATCACGGTCATCGGCACCGGCGTAAAGGTTCCCTCGGGCGCCGTTATTCCCGCCGGCGAAATGATTTCCGAACTTTGATTGATGGAGGACTGAGTAAATGAGTATCGCAGGATTGATTTTTTCCAACTTGAATCAGAATAAGCTTGCAGCCATGACCCGCCAGAGAGTTCTGGCAAGCGTTCCCTTCGGCTGCCGTTATCGCCTGATTGACTTCCCGCTCTCCAACATGGTCAACGCGGGCATCACCAACATCGGTATCGTTACCGGCTATAACTACCAGTCGCTGCTCGACCACCTGGGCAACGGCAAGGACTGGGACCTGGCGCGCCGCAGCGGCGGTATCCGCATCATTCCGCCCTATATTTCGGCGTATGAGAACCCCGCCCTTCATAAAATGTACATCTCCCGCCTTGAGGCCATGCTCTCCGCAGCCTCCTTTATCCGCAACTGCCCCGAGGATCACATCGTCATCTCCGACTGCGACGTTGTCTGTAACATCGACATCGACGCACTGGTCGAGGAGCACAAGAAGAGTGGCGCACTGATCACCTTCCTTGCCAAGACCATGAACGTCGAGGAGGGTCAGATGGACGAGACCGATTTCGTCCTTGAGAGCGACGAGACCGGCAAGGTTACCCACTTCAACCACTACAAGGCAGGCACGACCGGCAAGATGAACGTCTTTGCCCAGGTCATGGTCATGGATACCCCCTTCCTGCGCAGCATCGTCGATGAGGCGACCGCACAGGGCTTCACCAGCTTCTTCAACGACATCATCCGCCCCAACGCCGACCGCCTGCATATGCACGCCGTCTATACCGACAACTGGTTTGCACAGATGCATTCCATGGAGCAGTATTTCCGCTATTCCATGCAGCTTCTGGACAGCAACGTCCGCGCCGACCTGTTCAAGCGCGAGAACCTGCCCATCCAGACCAAGGTCCGCAACAGCCCTCCCACCCGCTATCTGCCCGGTGCCAAGGTCTCCGGCTCGCTGATCGCAGACGGCTGCGTCATCGAGGGTACGGTTGAGAACTCTATCATTTTCCGTGGCGTTCACGTCGGCAAGGGTGCCGTCGTCCGCAACTCCATTCTCATGCAGGGAACCTACATCGGCGACCATGCCTCGCTCGGCTGCGTCGTTACCGATAAGAACGTTCTCATCCGTGACGGCAGAACGCTGTCCGGTCATGAAACCATGCCCTTCTATATTGCCAAGGGCGTTCACGTCTGATCAAAGGAGTAACACACATGGCAAACAAAAAGAAGATTCTCTTCGTCGGCGCCGAGGCTATGCCCTTTGCCGCAACCGGTGGTCTTGGTGACGTTATGGGCTCATTGCCTGCCGCCATCGCCGCAGCAGACAAGAGCGTGGACGTCCGCGTCGTCATGCCGCTGTACGGTCAGGTATCCGACGCATGGCGCGCACAGATGAAGGAGGAGGCGGTCTTTACCGTTTCCCTGTCCTGGCGTAATCAGTATTGCGGCGTTTATTCGCTCGTCAAGGACGGTGTCACCTACTATTTTATCGACAATGAATACTATTTCAAGCGTGCCACGCTCTACGGCTGCTTTGACGATGGCGAGCGCTACGCCTTCTTCTGCAAGGCCGTCATGGATATGATGCCCCACGTTGATTTCTATCCCGACGTCCTCCACGCGCACGACTGGCAGTCCGCCATGTCCGTGGTCTACCTCGGCACGCTCTACCGCCGCGCGCCCGGCTATGCCGAAATGCGCTCGGTCTTTACCATCCACAACATCGAATATCAGGGCAAGTACGATTTCGGCATTCTCGACGACGTATTCGGCATGAGCTTTGAATACTACTCGCTGATGAACTACGGCGGCTGCATCAATCTCATGAAGGCTGCCGTCCAGACCGCCGATATCGTTTCCACCGTTTCTCCCCGCTACGCCGAGGAGATCCTGACGCCCGAATATTCCCACGGCCTGTACCATTGCCTGCTGCAAAATTCCTATAAGCTGCAGGGAATTCTCAACGGCATCGACTACGTTTACTACAACCCCGCCACCGACCCCGTTATCGCGCAAAAATTCAGCGTGACCTCCATCAAGGATAAATACGCAAATAAAACCGCGCTGCAGGAGTCGCTCGGACTGCCCGTTGACGAAAATATCCCCATGATGGCAATCATTTCCCGCCTGGCAGCACACAAAGGTCTTGACTTAATCTCCGAAATGGCGTATAATTTAATGGAGACGCAGGACGCCCAGTTGGTCATTCTCGGCAAGGGCGAGGCAAGATACGAGTCCTTCTTCCGTGAGCTGCAGCAGCGCTTCCCCGATAAGGTCCGCGCACTGATCGAATACGACCGCGACCTCTCCAAGCGCATCTACGCCGCCTGCGACATTTTCCTGATGCCCTCCAAGAGCGAGCCCTGCGGTCTTTCGCAGATGATCGCCTCCCGCTACGGCGCCATTCCCGTCACCCGTGAGACCGGCGGCCTTTACGACTCCATCAAGGGCTACTGGGAAAAGGATAAGCAGATCATGGGCAACGGCTTCACCTTTGCCAACTACTCCTCCGCGGAGCTGTTGGATCGCACCGAGGCTGCACTTGCCCTGTATGCCCGTCCGAGAAAACGCCGTGCGCTGATCGAAAAGATCATGAACACCGATTTCTCCTGGAACGGCTCGGCACAGAAATATCTTGCCATGTACGCAACACTCGATTAAATCGGTAATCCACACCAAAGAAAGGTAATATCCCAATGAATCAGACCCCCACCGCTCAAGAAGTCAAGATCAATCTTGAAGACAAGCTTTCCCGTTACTTCGGCTGTACGCCCGCAGAGGCTACAAGAGAACAGATGTATAAAGCAACCGCCATGACTGTACGCGATATGCTCATGGCAAAGCGCAGCGACTATAAAAAGCTGGTCAACCGCGCCGGCGGCAAGCGCGTATATTATATGTGCATGGAATTTCTGCTCGGTCGCTCCCTACGCACCAACGTATGCAACTTAGGTCTTTGCGACGCCTACAGCGAGGCACTCTCCGCGCTCGGCTTTTCGCTTGACGACCTGTACGAATGCGAGCCCGATGCAGGCCTTGGCAACGGCGGTCTTGGCAGACTTGCCGCCTGCTTCATGGACTCTCTGTCCTCGCTGGACTACCCCGCAACCGGCTTCTCCATTTGCTACGAATACGGTCTGTTCCGTCAGAAGATCATCGACGGTATGCAGCTTGAAATGCCCGACGTCTGGCTTCCCGGCGGTGAGGTCTGGCTCACGCCTCGTACCGACCGCATCTTCAAGGTGCGCTTCGGCGGACATATCAAGGAGGTCTGGAAGGACGGTCACCTCGAGATCCTGTACGAGGACTGCGAGGAGATCGAGGCCGTTCCCTACGACATGATGATCTCAGGTGCCGACAGCGAGGCTGTCAGCCAGCTGCGACTGTGGAAGGCACGTGACATTCAGAACTTCAACATGGGTCTGTTTACGCAGGGACAGTATGCACGCGCGCTGGAGGAAACCACCAACGCCGACGTCATCTGTAAGGTGCTCTACCCCTCCGACAACCACGTGGAGGGTAAGCTGCTCCGCCTGACGCAGCAGTACTTCCTCGTTTCCGCCTCCTGCCAGAGCATCATCCGTGACCACATGGCAGTCTACGGCACGCTGGAAAATCTGCCCGATAAGGTCGCCATTCATATCAACGATACGCACCCCGCGCTCTGTATTCCCGAGCTGATGCGTATCTTCATCGACGATTACTTCTATCCCTGGGATAAGGCTTGGGATATGGTCACCCGCATCGTGTCCTATACCAACCACACCGTTATGCCCGAGGCACTGGAGACCTGGAGCGAGGATCTGTTCGGTCTGCGACTGCCCCGTATCCACTCCATCGTCAAGGAGATCAACGAGCGCTTCTGCCGCGAGGCTTGGCAGGCGTTCCCCGGCAACTGGGATCGCATCTCCAAGATGAGCATCATCGGCTACGGTCAGGTCCGTATGGCAAATCTGTCCGTCATCGGCTCTCACTCGGTCAACGGCGTGTCCAAGCTGCACTCCACCATTCTCAAGGACTCCACCTTCCGTGACTTCTACAGGATGTATCCCACCCGCTTTGATAACGTCACCAACGGCATCGCACATCGCCGCTGGCTGTGCTACTCCAACCCCAAGCTCGCGCAGCTGATCGAGGATTGCATCGGTACCGATTACCGCAAGAACCCCGAAGCGCTCTCCGAGCTTGCCCGCTTCGCCGATAACGGTGAGGTGCTGGAGAGATTGCGCGGTATCAAGCACGACAACAAGGTCGCCTTCTCTAACCTGCTCTATCGCAAAACGGGGCAGCTCATCGATACGCACTCCGTCTACGACGTTCAGATCAAGCGTCTGCATGAGTATAAGCGCCAGCTGCTCAACGCCCTCAATATCATCGGACTGTACCTGCAGCTCAAGGAAAATCCCGACATGGAGATGCAGCCGCAGACCTTCCTGTTCGGCGCCAAGGCAGCGCCCGGCTACGCCATGGCAAAGCAGATCATCAAGCTGCTCTGCTACATCAGCCGCGATATCGATCAGCATCCGAAGATCAAGGAAAAGCTCAACGTCGTATTCCTTGAGGACTACAATGTCAGCCTGGCAGAGGCTCTCGTTCCCAGCGCCGAGATCAGCGAGCAGATCTCGCTGGCAGGCAAGGAGGCGAGCGGCACCGGCTGCATGAAGCTGATGATGAACGGTGCGCTGACCATCGGTACGCTGGACGGCGCCAACGTCGAAATGCAGGCGGCAGCAGGCAAGGATAATATGTTTATCTTTGGTCTGACCAGCGCTGAGGTCGATAGCCTCTGGCTGCGCGGTTACCGCTCCGCCGACTTCTATGCCAACAACAATCTCCTTCGCCGTATCGTCAACCAGCTCAACATCGGTTTTGCCGGTGAGTCGTTTGCCGACCTCGGCTCTTACCTGCTCTCGGGCGAGCGCGGCATCGCCGATCCCTTTATGTGCCTTGCCGATTTCGAATCGTATCGCATGACGCACCGCAACATGATCGACGCCTACGCCGACAAGCCCCATTGGAACCGTATGTCGCTGCTCAACATTGCCGCCTCGGGACATTTCGCCGCCGACCGCAGCATCGAAGAGTACGCACAGCGCATCTGGGATCTCAAAAAGCTTCCGAGCAAGCAATAAGGAACTGTTATGTTACCAAAATTCCACTCCATCACAGATGCGGGGCTGCTGCCCCGCATTGAAAAACGAGTCGGGGAAGAGGACGCATCTCATTTGGGTGCGTTCTCTTTTGGCACGCGCATCGCGCTGACCGTTCACGTTCCCCGTGCACTCGGCAGCCGCGCCGTCGTTCTGCGCCTCTTCCCCGATGACGTTCCCGTCGGGCGCGCAGCCGACGTCGTCACCAATACCGACGTCCCGGGGCTTTCCGACACCGTTCCCCCCTGCGGCTATCTTGATCTTCCGCTGCAATTTACCGACTCTGCCGGCGGCACCGACGTCTATGCGCTGACGCTCGATACCGCTGCCCTGTGCGGCAGACACGGCTACGGCCTGTTTTACTACGAGCTTCTGTTTTTGCGCGGATTTGACACGCTGTTTACAAACAGCGTCAATAACGTTGACTTTACCCTGGAGAGCAGCGAGGGCACACGCTTCCGCCTGCTTGTCCATGAAGCGGACTTCCGCACTCCCGCCTGGTTTTGCGGCGGTACGATGTACCACATCTTTGTGGATCGCTTTTGCCGCGGCGCAGGCCCTGTTACCTTGCGCGAGGGCGCAGAGCTTGACGAGAACTGGGAGAGCGGCATTCCCCAATATAACGCCTACCCCGGTGCTCCGCTCGCCAACAACCGCTTTTTCGGCGGCAACCTTTGGGGCATCATCGAAAAGCTGGATATGCTCCGTGCGCTCGGCGTCACGGTGCTGTATCTGAGCCCCATTTTCGAGGCGGCATCCAATCATAAATATGATACGGGCGATTACGAAACGGTCGATGCGTTCTTTGGCGGCGAGGCTGCCTTTGACCGCCTGATCGCCGAAGCCCGCGCCCGCGGCATGCGCATCATTCTCGACGGTGTCTTCAATCACACGGGCGACGACAGCCGCTATTTCAACCGCTACGGGCGCTACGACACCGTCGGCGCCTACCAATCCCCCGCCTCCCCCTTTGCCGATTGGTATTCCTTCCGCGAATTCCCCGATACATACGAGTGCTGGTGGGATATTCCCATTCTCCCCCGCCTCAACGGCACTACCGCCGCCTGCCGCGAGTATTTCACCGCCGCGGACGGCATCGCCGCCTCCCGCGTCCGTCGCGGTATCTCGGGCTGGCGCCTGGACGTCGCGGATGAGCTGTCCGACGAATTCCTCGATCAGCTGCGCAAGAGCATCCACGCCGCCTCCGACGAGCAGCCGCTGCTGATCGGAGAGGTCTGGGAAAACGCCGCGGATAAGATCGCCTACGGCAAGCGCCGCCGCTATTTTTCGGGGCGCCAGCTGGACAGCGTCATGAACTATCCGCTGCGCAACGGCATCATCGCTATGGTGCGTGACGGCGACGCCACGCAGCTGTACCATACGCTGACCGAGCTGTACAGCTCCTATCCCCGTGCCGTGTGCGACTGTCTGATGAATCTGCTCGGCACACACGATACCGAGCGCATCATCACCGTGCTGGGTGATCCCTGCGTGGGAGATGACCGAACCAATGCCCAGCTTTCCACCGCAAGACTGACCCCCGCGCAATACGCGCTTGCCGTTCGCCGCGTCAAAATGGCAATGACGCTGCTCTTTACCGTCTTTGGCGTTCCCTCCGTCTTTTACGGCGACGAGGCAGGACTGCAGGGTCATCACGACCCCTTCTGCCGTATGCCCTATCCGTGGGGACGCGAGGACACCGAGATCCTTCAAACGGTACGCGCACTCGCAGCCCTGCGCCGCGAGCATGCCTGCTTTGCCGACGGTGATTTCCGTATCGTCGCGCACACTCCCACCGCCATCGCCTACGAGCGCCGCCGCGACGACGATCGCCTGCTGGTAATCGCCAACGCCGACGATGCGCCCCTCGCACTTGCATTGCCGCGGATCGAGCACTGGCAGCATATTCCGCTGCCCGGACAATCGACGCTGTCATGTACAACGATTCCCCCGCACACCGCCGCTATTTTTCGGCACGATCCTATCAAAATTCCCCTTCGATCCAAGGAGACCGACCGATGACGTATTCGCACGCCCTGCAATATCTTGACGGGGACGAGGGCGCCACGCCCGCCTCCCCCGCTCGCCTCTCAGCCTATGCCTCGGCACTTGGCAGCGAGGACGGACGCTTTCTGACGCTCTGCTTTTCCTCTGACCGCACAGGACTTGCCGCCGCCGCCTATTGCCGCGCAGCACTGCTCGCCGCAGGCATCCGCACGGGCGAGATCGCGGACGCTGCCACCGGACCGCTCGCACGCGTCCTTTGTATCGACGGAACGCCCATTTCTCCCGACACGCTCAAGGAGCTATGCCACACCGCACGCCGCGAGGAGCAAAAAATGTGGCGCGACCGTGCTCTGCTTGCCGCCGAAGGCGGTGACAGTGAGCCCACCGCGCAGACATCGTCTGCCAAAGCACCGCTGCCCCATCTCGGCGCTGCCGACCGCTGCGGCTGCGTGCTGCCTCGCCTGTTTGCCGACGCCGGCTGCCGCATACTGTTGCTGATCGGTGACGTCAACAGCCCCCGCCTGCGTGCGCTGTCCGAGCGCGCCCCCGAGACGACGATCGTCGTGCTCAGCGGCGGGGAGATCCGTCCCCTGCCGACCATTCGCCATAAGACCGCGCAGGTCGTTGCCCCCACCTGCGGACGCGCCATGTTCCGTCGCATCTCGGATGCTTGCGCTCGCGCAGGCAGTCGACTGACACTGACGGTCACTTCCGGGCTCAAGCGCCACGCTTTCCGTACCGCCTCGCAGTCCTTTTCCTACCAAGGTCTTGAGAATTGCACGCTGCGCTGCGGAACCGCCGCCGCTTTGCAATCCGCGTGCCTTGCCATTGAAGCGCTCACCGCCCTGCGCCGCCTCGGCTGCAGCGTGTCGGACGGGCAGCTGCGGACAGGTCTTTCCTCGGCGGCACTCCCCTGGCATCTGACCCCCCTGTCCATCCAACCGCTGATCCTTGCCGACCGCGTCACCGACGCCGACGATATGGTCGGTCTGCTGCAAGCATTGCAGGAGCTCGCGCCCTCGCTTGCCCGTCCGCTGCGCGCCGTGCTTGATCCTGCCCTTCCTGCACCGCTGCAGGCACGCCTGCTCGAGGTCTGTGATTCTTTGGAAATCGGTGAAGATTTCACGGGAGACGGCACGCTGCTGCTGGTCGGCTCGCAGCCTTTTCTGGAGCGGCTGACGGCAGATCGCCCGTAAAAAGCAAAAAAATTCCCACCGAATGCAAAAAAAGCGGTAAAATACCAAAAAAATCTGTAAATTTTTTGTTTTTTTTGCGTAAAGCCCTTTTCTTTCGACAAATTTTAGTATATAATATAAGATAAGAGCAGCCGCGCCTGCCCCTACACAAGTAATTGATATTCAGATTATTATAGAGCGGAGGTACCCCAATATGCCAAAGTATAAAATTTCCATCGCGGAGATGGACATCAACGTCAGCACCGACGAAACCCCCGAGATGGTCGATACCCTGGTTGGTATCATCGACCGCAGAATTCGTGAGATCATTTCCAAGAGCCCCCGTTGCTCCAAGAGCGAGGCTGCCATTCTGTGCGCGCTGGACTACTGTGCCGAGCGCATCAAGGGCGAGAACAAGAACCGTGATATGGAGCACGATTACATCCAGCAAAGCAAGGCGCTGGAGGCGCTGAAGAAGGACTACGAGGAGCTGTCTGCCGAGGCAGAAAAGTTGCGCCATGAAAATGCCGTCATGAGCGAGATCCTCGCAAAGGCAACCGGCGCACCCGCTGCCGAGGATGCCGCTCCTGCCGAGGACGCCCCTGCCACCGAGGAGGCTGCCCCCAACGAGCCCGAGCAGCTGAGCCTGGATATCCCTGTCGAGGAAGGCGCCGATGAGACGCCCGCCGCTACCGACGTTATGTTTGAGGGTGAGCACGAGGCGGCTGATAAAAAGCCCGCCAGAAAGAGCACCCGCCGTTCTCCTCGCTCCAAGAGCGCAGGCACCGGCAAGAACAAGGTCGGAGATATGTTCGATATGCTGACCTTTAAGGACGTCTGATACCAACGAATATACCATGAACCGGATGCAACAAGGCAAACCCGTGCCTGAGCTGCTCTGCCCCGCCGGCTCTCCCCTTGCCCTGGATGCGGCGATAGAGGGGGGAGCCGACGCCGTTTATTTAGGCGGACTCGGCTTCAACGCACGCATGAACGCAACCAACTTTACCGAGGACGACCTGCGCGAAGGCATCGCCCGCGCCCACGCCTTTGGCGTGCAGGTCTACCTGACCATGAATACCCTGCTACTCGACCGCGAGCGTGACGATTACCTGCGCGCCGCAGAATATGCCTGCCGCATGGGCGCCGATGCGCTCATCGTCGCGGACCTCGGCGGTGCAGCTGCCATCCACCGCAGCTACCCCTCGCTCGCGCTGCACGCCTCCACCCAGATGTCGGCACATAACGCCGCCGCAGGCGCGCTGCTCGCAGAGCTTGGATTTGCCCGTATGGTCGTTGCCCGTGAGCTCTCGCTCTCCGACCTGCAGAGCACTGTTGCCCACTCGCCCATCGAGATTGAGGCGTTTATCCACGGCGCGCTGTGTGTCTGCCATTCGGGACAGTGCCTGTTCTCCTCGCTGGTCGGCGGACGCAGCGGCAACCGCGGCGAATGTGCCCAGCCCTGCCGCCTGCCCTACCGCACGGCTAAGGGCAAGGAGGACTATCCCCTCTCGCTCAAGGACCTTTCCCTTGCCCGTCACGTACCCTCCCTGATCGACAGCGGCGTCGCGTCGCTCAAGATTGAGGGACGCATGAAATCTCCCGAATACGTGCTCGCCGTTACCCGCATCGGGCGCCGCCTGCTTGATGAGCGCCGCGCTGCCGACGACGACGAAATGCACCGCCTGGAGGAGGCATTTTCCCGCGGCGGCTTTACCGACGGCTATTTTACCGAACGCATCGGCAAGCGTATGCTGGGCGTTCGCTCCGAATCGGATAAGCAGCAGGCGCGCGAGCTGCCCCCCTTCCGCACGCTGACACGCCGCATTCCGTTGACCATGACGGCAACGCTGCGGCAAAACGAGCCCATCTCGCTGACCGTCAGCACAAAGGAGCACACCGCCACCGTCTG
This sequence comes from Clostridia bacterium, assembly GCA_017452545.1. Lineage (GTDB taxonomy): Bacteria > Bacillota > Clostridia > Oscillospirales > CAG-272 > SIG644. The sequence continues at coordinate 22,320 of JAFTME010000112.1, forward strand.
CGGCGACGTACCGCAGCGCGCGATGACCGCGCCGCTGACCGAGCAGGCGCTGCAAAAGCAATTCTCCAAGCTCGGCGGCACGCCCTATGCACTGCAATCCCTGCAGCTGACGCTCGACCCCGACCTCATGGTGCCCGTCTCCGCGCTCAACGAGCTGCGCCGCCGCGCCATTTCTGCGTTGGAGACAGCGTCTGCTCCCATCGTTGTGCCACAGCAGCCGCAGCCGCCGCTGCGCCCGCAGGGCAGCCGTACCGCCGTGCAAAACGAGCGTACCGCCCGCTTCTGTACGCTCTCGCAGCTCACTCCCGCAGCCGCCGCTTATTTTGACGTCTGCTACCTGCCGCTGCACGTGCTCTCCGCGCAGCCCGATGCCATTGCCGCCATCCGCGCCATGGGTACCGAGCCGGCAGCCATGCTGCCCGAGGTCATCATGGAGCGCGAGACTGATGACGTTCGCGCCATGCTCGCCACGCTCGTGCAAGCCGGCTTGCGCCGCGTTATGCTCGGTAACCTCGGTCACCTGCCGCTCGTCCGCGCACACGCACTTGTGACCGACGGCGATTTCCGCCTCAACGTCACCAACAGAGAAACCGTCGCCGTGCTGGAGCAGATGGGCTTTTCTACGCTGCTGCTCTCCCCCGAGCTGACGCTGCCGCAGATCCGCGATATCCCGGGCGCGCTGCGCACCGTTGTCTACGGACGTATTCCGCTGATGCTGCTGGAAAAATGCGTTATCAAGGAGCTGGCAGATTGCAGCACCTGTGAGAAAAATGCCGCCGTGCTGACCGACCGCCGCGGACAACAGTTCCCCGTCCGCCGCACCTACCGCCACCGCAACGTCATTTATAACAGCCACCCGACCTATATGGCCGATCGCGCCGAGCTGCTCGACCGCCACCACGTCGGTGGAGAGCATTTCATCTTCTCCGACGAATCCCCCGCCGCAGTCGATGCTACCATCCGTGCCTACAAAAACGGCACCCCTCCCGACGGCACCGTACGTCGCATCGGAAAATAAAGCCCAAGCGGAGCAAACTTTTTTCAAAGTTTGCTCCGCTTTTTGTATAAACACGCTCCGCTTGGCAAAAATACTAACAAAGCCCAATTGAGAAAAGGAGCAAAAAAACTATGTGGGAAAAAATTAAAAACAGCAGATTCGCAGATCACGTCAGAAATTCACGCGCCACCTACGTCACCATCCTGACCCTCGTCCTCGCCGTCTCGGTGCTCATCACCGTAACCGCCATCTCCAACCGTGCCAAGAAAAAGGGCGCGCAGGATGACGCCAATCCCCCCTCCCAGAGCGACTCGACCGGAAACGGCGATCAGCAAAGCAACCCCTCCACGGGTAAGCCCGGTGCCGTCCTGCCCGGTGACCTTCCCGGTGCCGATGACAAGCAGGAGCAGCCCTCCGGCGAGCAGACACCCGAAGCAGACGGCGAGCAGGATACCGCAGCCACGCTGCCCGAGCTTTCGCTGCCCGTTTCCGGCGTGATCGCCAAGGGCTACGACTCCACGCTGCAGGTCTATTCCGCCACCATGGGCGATTACCGCATCCATCTGGGTCTGTATATGACCACCGCAGAGGACGCCCCCGTCTATGCAGCCGCTGATGGCGTCGTTTCCCGTATCTGGGAGGATACGCTGATGGGCAAATGCATCGCCGTCTCGCACGCAGGCGATTGCTATACCATCTACAAAAACCTCAACCCTGAGCTGCCCGAGGGTGTCACCGTCGGAGTGGACATCAAGGCAGGTGAGCTGCTGGGGCAGGTGGGCGAGAGTGCCGTGCTGGAGCTCGCCGAGGAGCCGCACCTGCACTTTGAAATGACGGTCGGCGGCCTCTCCGTCGATCCGCTGGACTATTTCAGCGAGCAGGCGATTGCCGCGCTGCACAAGGACAATTCACACGAAACCTCCGCCACCCCCGCAGGAGAGCAGGCAGAGTAAAAGAAAGCAGAGCATCCGGCGGATGCTCTGCTTTCTTTTTTGTTATCGCATCAATAGCTCCATGAAGCGGGCGAACAACTCCTGCTCATGCCTCCTTGTAGAAAGTCCCTCTGTTCCGAGTCGTTCCGCGTCAAGATTGTTTTGCGCTGATGCTCTCACAATATTGTCCGCAAGCCACGAGCGCGCAAGCGCCGACTGCACAATGGTCATCTGCCCAAAATCGTAGCTGCGACTCTCAATAATCAGTTCCAGCATCTCCACATCTGCCTCGGTTGCGCCGCGGCTTTCCTTGAGCATGGTATCGATCAGAACGGAACGAGTGTCGTAATACGCAACATAATTCATCGCCTCGATCACAGGCACAGCCAATGCCTCCTGCTCCTGCCATACCGTGACGGGGAAAGCCAGCAAGGACGAAAACATGGGAGAAACGTAGGAATGATACTCCTCTTGATTCTCATCCGCCTTGGGTATC
>JAFTME010000113.1 GCA_017452545.1 Clostridia bacterium
ACCCTTTCAAAAAACTTATGGAATAAAAGGATAGGATGTTATATAATAGAAATCATCCTATACTTTTCTTGTAAAATTTATTGAATGGAGGGGCGCGGGGAGGGAAATTTCTTTCAAGAATTTTCCCTCCCCGCAAATCGTCTCGCCTTCCACAAAAAAGCCCCCCAAAACACCCTGTTTTTCTTGACATTTCTCCTTCATCGTGATATAATTAACCTGTATTTTTATGCTTATATTTATCCTCGAAAGGAACACGATAAAATGAAGGTTGGATTTGTATCCCTCGGCTGCTCCAAAAACCAAATGGACACCGAGGTCATGCTGCACGAGGTATTGCAGGCGGGCTACGAGATCACGCCCGAAGAAACCGAAGCGGACGTCGTCATTATCAATACCTGCGCCTTTATCGAAAGCGCAAAAAAAGAGGCTATTGATAACATTCTGGATATCGCCTGGCTCAAGAAGCACGCGCATCTCAAAGCGATCGTCGTTACCGGCTGCCTTGCCGAACGCTACCGTGAGGAGATCCTCAACGAATTTCCCGAGGTTGACGCCGTGCTCGGCGTCGGCTCCATTCACAATATTGTCGAAGCAATCAAAACGGTGACTGAGCGCAAGAAAAAGAGCGTCCGCTATTCCTCGTTTGAGGACAAGGAAACGGTGCGCCTGGGCGGCGACCGCGTGCTGACCACACCCGAATACGCAGCCTATATCAAGATCGCCGAGGGCTGTGACAACCGCTGCGCCTATTGTGCCATCCCCTCCATTCGCGGCAAATTCCGCAGCCGCCCTATGGAGGATCTGATTGCCGAGGCGAAAAACCTCGACTCTCTCGGCGTGCGCGAGCTGACCGTCGTCGCACAGGATATCACCCGCTACGGCCTTGACCTGTACGGTAAATATTCGCTTGCCGAGCTGCTCCATCGCATCACCGAGGAAACGAGCATTCCGTGGATCCGCCTTTTGTATTGCTATCCCGATAAGATCACCGACGAGCTGATCGCCGAGATCCGCGATAACGACCGCATTCTGAAATATATCGACCTGCCGCTGCAGCACGTATCCGACCATATGCTGAAGGCGATGAACCGCCACGGTGACGGTAAAACGGTGCGTGAGGTGGTCGCCAAGCTGCGCCGCGAGATTCCCGGTATTGTCATCCGTACCACTTTTATCGTCGGCTTCCCGGGCGAGACGCAGGAGGATTTCGACGAGCTGTGCGAGTTCGTCAAGGAGACCAAGTTCGAGCACGCAGGCGTGTTCACCTACTCCCGCGAGGAGGGAACTCCTGCCTATGATTTTCCCGATCAGATCGACGAGCAGATCAAGCAGGATCGCATGGACATTCTCATGAAAATGCAGATGCATATCAACGAAGCGCAAAACGAAACCAAGATCGGCTCGGTCGTCCGCGTGCTTTGCGAGGATTACGACCCCGTCAGCGAGGCGCATTTCGGCAGAAGCGTCGCAGATGCCCCCGATATCGACGGTAAGGTCTACTTCCGCGCCCAGGGACGCATCGCCCCCGGCTCCTTTGTCAACGTCAAGGTTCGTGAGGTCGTAGACTACGACCTGTACGGCTTCGCCATGATGGCAGACGGCGTTCAATAATCAGAAAGGTGACAAAAACAATGAAAATGAATCTTCCCAATAAACTGACCGTTCTTCGACTCATCCTCGTTCCCGCTATTTTGGTGGTCATGCTGCTGCCGTATTCCATTTTAAATAATGTGATCGCACTGGTCATCTTCTCCGGCGCATCGATTACCGACTATTTTGACGGTAAGATCGCCCGTAAATACAACCTGATCACCGACTTCGGTAAATTCCTCGACCCGCTGGCAGATAAATTCATGGTCATTGCCGCCATCTTCGGTATTGTATGCCGCAGCTATGTCGCACAGGACGACTGGATGTTCTGGATCTTTATGGGCATGCTGATCGTTACCATCTTCCGCGAGCTTGCCGTGGCGTCCATCCGACTGATCGCTTCCACCAAGGCAAATGTCGTCGTCGCCGCTAATATGCTCGGTAAGGTCAAAACGGTCACCCAGATCGCCTGCATCATTCTCGCGCTGGTTGAGCCCGTGGCACACGACCTCGTCGGCCGCGCCGTGCCTGATTTCTTCTTTAGCGGCTTCTATGCGCTGACCTACCTCACCGCCGCCGTCGCTATCATCTTTACCGTCTGGTCCGGTATCAACTATATCGCCGGCTGCTGGAAGTATCTCGATCCTGAAAAGTAATAAATAAAGAGTGCGGGGGAAACCTTTTGTGTACAAAAGGTTTCCCCCGCGCCCCTTTCCCCAAAACTTGAAAAGGGAATTGGATCATCCGCTACCGTATGGTATTCACGGACAGAACAGAGCCAATTCAATATTAACCCATCAAATGACTCAAAGTTTTTTGAAAGGGAGCGCGAGGGGGAACTTTTGTTCACAAAAGTTCCCCCTCGCTATTATTCTGCTTTCTTACAATAAATCAATTCCCGCCTCGCGGCACGCGATAACGGTCTCCTCGGGCCAATACGAGGACTGTACCTCGCCGATGTGCGCCTTGCGCAAAAAGAACATACACATGCGCGACTGACCGATACCGCCGCCAATGGTGTAAGGCAGCTCGCCGCCCAGCAGCGCCTTGTGGAAGGGCAGCTCTGCGCGCTCCTCGCAGCCGCGGATTGCCAGCTGACGGCGCATCGCCTCCTCGTCCACGCGAATGCCCATCGAAGACAGCTCCAGCGCAATGTCAAGTGTGGGATGGTAAACAAGAATATCGCCGTTGAGCTCCCAATCGTCGTAGTCGGGGGCGCGTCCGTCGTGCGGCTTACCGCTTCTCAGCGCACCGCCGATCTTCATGATAAAGACGGCACCGCACTCGCGCACGATGTTGTATTCTCTTTCCTTGGCGGTTGCATCGGGCCAACGGTCCTCCAGCTCCTGCGAGGTCACAAAGGTGATATGCTCGGGCAGCAGCTTTCCGCCAAGGTTGTAGTCGTCGGCAATGTAGTTTTCTGTGTGCTTGAGTGCCTCGTAGATGTAGCGCACCGTCTGCTTGAGGTATTCCTCGGTGCGCTCCTCGCGGGTAATAACCTTCTCCCAGTCCCACTGGTCAACAAACATCGAGTGAATATTGTCGGTGTCCTCGTCGCGACGAATGGCGTTCATATCCGTGTAAAGGCCCTCGTGTACGGAATAGCCGTATCTCTTGAGTGCCATGCGCTTCCATTTGGCAAGAGAATGGACGATTTCCAGGCGAGTGTCCGAGCCCTTCACGTCAAAGCTTACGGGGCGCTCAACGCCGTTGAGGTTGTCGTTCAGACCACTGTCCGAGGATACGAATAAAGGCGCGGAAACACGCGTCAGATTCAACTCCACGGAAAGATTTTGCTGAAAGAAATCCTTGACCTTTTTGATGGCGATCTGTGTCTGACGGCGCGTCAGGATCGAACGGTAGTCTTTTGGTATGGTAACCATGCGTATATCTCCATTCTGCCGCAAAACGCGGCGAAAATCATGCAAAAAATAAAATTACACCCCATAGTATACCATATTTTTACCGCCGTGTAAAGAGCAAAAACGAAAAAACATGGATTTTATGGCAACAGTGCCGCGATTTGCTTGACGTGGGCGCGATACGCACTCGGCACGGCGTATTCCCCCATCAGCGCCTCCTTGGTCACCCAAGTGAAATTTGGTGCTTCCTCGGTGCATCGGATCACGTAAGCTTGCATATGCCACTCAATGTGCGTGAATATGTGTACAGCGTCCGTACCGCGCTCTGCTTGCTCTGCGGCAATTCCCAGGGCAGAGAGCTCCTCCGCAAGCTGCGCATCGCTGATATGACCGTCCATGCCGGGAAACTCCCAAAGCCCTGCAAGCAGCCCGCTTGCCCCTCGCTTGCGCAGCGCAACCTTGTCACCGCAGATCAGCAGCAAAATGGTGCGCGGCTGGATCTTGCGCGGCTTTTTTTGTGTCCGCACGGGGATGACGTCCGTCAGCTCCTCAGCTCTCGCACGGCAAAAAGCACCAAGCGGACATTCCTTGCAGTGCGGCTCACCGTTGGGAATGCAAACGCGTTGCCCCAGCTCCATAAGCCCCTGCGTCAAGTCTGCAGCATCCTTCCCGACGGGATATATCTCGCGCAGCGCCGCGGTAACAGCCTTTTTCGTTGTCTCCTTGGTAATGTCGCTCCTGTCGCCACTCAAACGGGTGATCACGCGCAAAACGTTTCCGTCCACCGCAGGCTCGGGCAGCCCGTAAGCGATCGAGGCGATCGCCCCCGCCGTGTAAGCACCAATGCCGGGCAACGCGCGCAGCGCGTCGTAGCTGCAGGGCAGCTCACCACCGTGCGCAGCAACGATTTCAACCGCTGCCTTTTTTAAATTGCGCGCGCGGCTGTAATATCCCAGTCCCTCCCATA
>JAFTME010000114.1 GCA_017452545.1 Clostridia bacterium
CCCGTGTCTGTTTCGATGAGAAGCTCGTCGGCGTCGCATTGCTCAAGCGTGACGTCCCCCGTGCTTCTCTCGATCGAAACCGTTTCTTCGACGATTACACGGTGCAGGAGAATATCGCCGGTGCTGCCGCTTGAGCGCAGACGGCGGCAGGTAACCTCACGCAGCTCTGTTTTTCCCGTGCTTACGTTGACAGAAATATCCTCCGTCAGTGTGACGTCTGCAGCACTCACCCCTCCCGTGGTGGTCGAAAGATCAAGAGCGGCGGCATGGATGTGCGCGATGCTGATATCTCCTGTGGACGTTTTGATTTTGACTGTATCGGTGGCGGAGGCGTTGCTTGTCACGTCGCCCGTGCTCTGTTCGATGTCAATGTGTGCAAAGTGAAAATCGTCGGGAATTTGAATGTCGCCCGTGTGGGAGCGAATACAAAGTGCGTCATAGTCACCGCGGGGCAGGCGGAGTGTGATTTTTGGCGTTCCGAAGTGAATGCCGATATGCTCATACCATGCGCGCGTATCGGTGATCTCAACCGTCAGTGTCCCGTCCGTTACGGCAACCGCATGACGCATGCTGCTTTCCTCCAGACATACGACCGAGCCCGTCTCATCCTCTGAGGGGACAAATGTAATATCGGCGGTGTCCGCGATGATCGAAATCGAATGAACGGCATCGGTGATCCTGTGGTGCTTCTCCTCGTATTGTGTCGTCGATAAGACGTTAAATTCCCATTTCAGCACCGTCATTACACCGACAAACAGTACACCGCCAAGCAAAATCAGGCAAATTGCCGCGATCAGCCAAAGCTTTTTGCGCTTGCTCATTTTGCGACCTCCTTACGTACAAAGCATTTTTTTATACCAAAGGCGATTTTTTTCGTCAGCCATACAATGCCCCCGGTTGCCGCACCGCATCCGAAGTGCAGCAGGATCGCAAGACCTGCACAGACAAGCCCTGCGCCCAGTAGGACGATGCCGGAGGGCACGTTGCCGACACACGCCAGCACGACACCCGCCACTGCTCCACCGACGGCACACGCAGCAAAAGAGGCGAAGACCGCCCAAACGGAAACGATCACAGACCAAAGCACAACGTAAAGAGAAAGCACGACGGCCATGGCGGCGATTGCCAGAGAGAGCCAAAGAGGTGAGCCGATTGCCAGAAGCACGACCTCCACAGTACTCATTTTCCTTGTGGGCTTGAGTCGCTCCTTTGCAAGCCTTGTCAGCGGAATGTCTGCGATGATCTGCGCTGCGATCTCATCCGCAGAGCCAATATCCGATACGGCATCCTGCTCACTGCAGCCCTCCTCGATACGATCGTCGATCATTTCGCCGTAAAAGGTCAGGCGGTCTTCAATATCCTGCTCCGGTAAGCCGGAGAGCTTTTGCCGAAGCAGGCACAGAAATTCTTGCTTTGTCATTGGGGTTTATCCTCCTTGCTCACAAATTGGTAGATCAACATGACTTCGCGCCATTCATTTTTGAATTCGTCAATGCGCGCCAGCCCTTCCTTGGTAATATGATAGTATTTTCGCAGCCTCCCGTTGTGCTCCACAGTTCGGACGGTCAGCATATTCGCACTCTCAAGGCGCTTCAGAATGGTATACAGTGTCGATTCCGACATCTCAATATACGGCTTCATGTCTTTGATCATCTGATAGCCGTAGGAATCCCGATCCTTGATGGCGGCCAGGACGCATACGTCAAGTAAGCCTCGTTTTAATTGAATATCCATACAATACCCCTCCTCGCATAATACATCATATCACGAGGTATCGGCTTTGTCAATAGGAAATGAAAAAATAATCTATAAAACACAAGGAAAACAAAAGGATCCCGGGCGCCGCAGCCCAAGATCCTTTTTGCATATTAAAAAATATCGTGCTCTCCCGCCATGGCAAACAGGCTGCCGAAGGTGACCTTTTTGAACAGCCCCAGCTTGTACGGCTCGCCGACGATCACAGAATAATCGTCCTTGTGCTCAAGGCTGACGACAATCGCGTCGGAGGGGGTTCCGTCGGCTGCGGTAACACCTGCATTCCAGACAATTCCGCTGGCAATAATTTTACCTTCGGATGCCGATTGCTTGTGTGCTTGCTTCAGCCGCGTGATGATCTCCTTGGATTCCGGATGCTCGTCTCCGTCGTACACGTCCGTGAACGCCGTGGAGCCGTCTGCCTGTAAAACAGCAGCAAAAGGGTAGAATTCCCGATGCTTTTTCAGTTGTTGCTCGGCAAAAGGAAGCAGCACGTCCAGTAGAATTTCACATTGTTCCTTGGGTGTCATGTGTGTAGTCCTCCTAATCGTTTATCGTGAGATCGGTGTTCCGTATCATAATTCAATGCAGGATAACAGGAGGGAATGCCTTATCACCAATCGTGGCACTCGTATACGCCGGATGCAGCTGTACGGTATCGTCAAAGCTCCAGCCTACACAGTGCCCATCCTCGGAAAACAGCATTCCCACGCGATCGGGGCAATACAAGATCCCCGCCTCCATGCTGTCAAGCCCGTCAAAGCCGAACGGCAAGCCCCGCTTGGCGTAAACGAAGCGCAACAGACAGTCGATCTCGTGGCGGTACGCGATCTCCGCCCGCCGCCAATATAGCGCCGCAGACGGACGATAATAAGCCTTGCAAAAATCGTCAAAGGTTGCCGGGCTGTTGCCAACGGGCTTATACAGCGGTCCGTACTGTCGCTCGGTAAAGATGGGGCGAAAGCCGTACTGCGCATACAGCTCGGTCACCCAAGGACTGCCCGTCGTGCATAAAAAGCAAAGCGGTGCATCTGCCATGCCTTGCAGATCCTCATACCAAAGGTCAAGCAGCCGCCGCCCGAGTCCCTGCCCGCGGAACGCTTCGTCAGTATAGAAATTTCCCCAGTTGCCGATCGCGTCGGAATGCCGCCCCCAACCCATCCAAAGCCGTGAGTACGCCATCTCCTGCTCGTGCGCCACATAGTAAACGTCAAAGCAAGCGTCGGCCGCCTTGCCACTGATGCGATGGCGCATCATATCTGCATAGGATTTGCCAATATCAAAATCCCGCATCATGGCATATAAGGCGCGATGCGCTGCGTCGGGCGGTTGTCCCGGCAGGTATTTTTCGAATATCATATCGTGTTTCCTCTCCGTTGTTACCAAGGTCTGTCTGCGCGCAAATTGTTCCAATAGTAGCTGACCTCGGGTGCGGAGATCTTGATGATGCACGTTTGGTGATACGGCTCCTCATCGGTGTGAAGCATGCACTCAACCATTCTTGAACGGAAGTCGGTATATTGATAAATAAATTCCAATTTGCATTTTCCGCTGTTGATGTTGTCGAGCAGCTCTTGCAGCTCCCACATCGCGCCGGTTATTTTCCCGGAAACGCTTACGTCGAAAACATAAATACTAACGTCGTAGTCCTTTCCGTCCTTCAATGTGTACTCAACCTTGGAAAAATCCGTCCGCACCAGCGCGCTCAGATTGCTCTCGGGGTGGTCGGGCGAAACCCAGAAACCGTCGCTGAATTCAAATCCCAGCTTGCCGTCTTCAAGGTATGCCCTCGTGGTAATGCAGTCGTGTAGGGTCAGGTATTGTTCGTTATGATCGCAATGTAAAAAGTTCATGTCGCGGTTTCCTCCGTTATTTGTATGCTCACGTTGCCCTGCTCATCCTTGATGAACCTTGCGTCAAAATCGGCGTCCTGTGCCCATCCTCGGATCTTGAGGGAGTCAGCGTAGTTTGCGTAGTGGCTCATTCGAGTTTCGCCGCCCACGCCCATGCGCTTCGCCAACGTTTCAAATGTCAGCTCGCGTAAGCCCTGTGTGTCCAACTCGGTACTCATGGCAATGTGACCGTTGTTATAAAATTCGATGATGCCGCATCTGCCTTCCAAAATGTCGCGCACATACGCAACCACCTCGTTTACCGTTTCAAGATGAATGTGCCAGCAGGAAAAGCACACGATATACGACGTGTCCGGCTCTTTCATTTCGTGATACACCACGCTGATCGGATCCTTGCCGAACGGATTGATAATATCAAAGCTCTCCTTCTCGTCGGAAAACTTCACCTCATACGCGGAAAATTGCGCTGCGATGTCTAATAGTTCTTTTCTTGCCATGATTTATCTTACCTCCATTTTTGAGAAATATTGAATTGGCGCTGCATTTGAGCGCGGCGGGAAACGAGGCTATGTATTCTTTGTTTGGTGGGCATTCAAATACTCTGTAATTGCTGTGTATTCCCGTAGATATGCTCCTCTTTTTTCTTCATTTGTAGCGGCATATTCTTGGTGTCTCGAAACAATATTCACAAAAGTCTGCACATCAACCCACTTGGGAATCAGACCACGCATCTTTTCTGCCGCCGTAAGTTTTTGTTCGCCATTTCCTACCACCTTACATATAAAAAAGTGGCTGACATATCGATATTCTTCATAATATTCGTTCATTACAAGAAATTCTTCAATCGGTTCCACCAAATAACCGGTTTCCTCCAAAACTTCTCTGGTACAGCATTCCACCAATGTTTCGCCCTTTTCCAGGCCACCACCGGGAAGTATCCAATAATCGCTGATTTCCTCTCTCGAGACAAGTAATTTTCCATCCTGCAATACGATCCCTCGGCAGCCGGTACGCGTTTTCGAATACGTTTCAAAACGATTGGCTCCTAAAATATCGATTTCTTTCATTTTGCGCTCTCCTTGGCCGTGTTGACTTTTGACCATTATACCATAGTTTCTCAAAATAGTCAATGAAATCGTGCTTCGCACGGTGAAATCCTCACTTCGTTCGGATGAAATCTTCGGCGTACTGTCTCAGATGAAATTAAATCCGCCACTCCTCTCCCCGCGAAGCGGGATTTCATCACGAAGTGATTTCATCCACCGCAGGTGGATTTCTTCCGCCAACGGCGGATTTAGTTGAAAAAGCCAAGTCGAATTTCGACTTGGCTTTTTTCTTGGCAGGGGCAGAAGGACTCGAACCCACGACACCCAGTTTTGGAGACTGGTGTTCTACCGACTGAACTATACCCCTATATGAAATTTTGGTGGGGAGATCCCCAACGCGCAATATTATATCACAAAGTTTTGCGGATTGCAAGGGGTTTTTGCAAAATTGTTGAAAGTTTTTTCTTGTAGGTGACATCCTTGTCGGCGGATTTTGCCTACGGTGCCTTGCTGCAACGTACAAATTCATGTTTTTTTCATATGAGGTTGCTTTTCGGTGCGCTTTGTGATAGAATAGAGGCAGAGCTTATCGGAAAGGAGTGATCGCCCATGAAACCGTTCCAAAACACCGCAAAACGGCTGCTTGCTGCGCTGCTTTGCTGCCTTTTGCTGTGCTCACTGCTGCCGTCGGGCATGGCGCAAGCGTCAGAGGATGCGGACGGAGGCGCGGCGATTGCTCCCGATGAGAAAAGCGAGATCATGCACGAGGAGGACGAGGCGATGAATGCATTGAATTTGGTTTGCGAGCAGCTGGTGGCAGCGGGCTTTCCGTATTCCTATGCCGTGCGCCTGGCGCCGTTGCAGCTGTCACATCCGAGCTGGCGCTTTGAGGCGCTCTTCTTGCCCGAGGATTGGTCGTACGTGCTGTCCATGGAGGTGGACGACAATCCTGCGCGCAATCTGATCTCGGCAGGAGCTGCCTACGTCGGCTACCGCCATCCCGAAAACACGGCGCTGTATGATACGGGCTGGTATCAGGCGTCGCGCGAGACGGTCAAGTATTTTATGGATCCGCGGAATTTCTTCAACGAAACGGATATTTTCCAATTTTATCGTTTTTCGGGCGTTGAGGCGGACGGTGCGGATATGACCGTTGCGGTAGAGTCGGTGCTGCGCGGCACGTTTATGCAGGACACGGTGCTGGAAAACGGAAAAACGTACGCCGAGAATTTTATCGAGATCGGCAACGCGCTGGAGCTGAGCCCGCTGTATCTTGCAGTCAAGGCGCGACAGGAGCAGGGAATTTACGGTGGCTTTACCTCGACGGGCGACGCAGGGCAGCTGTTGACGGCGTGGCTGGCGGCGGGAGAGCAGGGCTCTGCGGGGCATGATGCGGCAGCACTTGCAACGCTTGACGGCTATTACAACATATTCAATATCAGTGCCTCGGGCACGGGCAAGTTCCGCGTGCTGTACGGGGCGATGCAGCGTGCCATCGAGGGAACACCCGCCATGGCGGAGAGCTGGGGCGGCGCTGCCTGGAATACTGTCTGGAAATCCATCTACGGCGGTGCGGAAACGGTCAAGACCCGCTACACGGGCAACGATCAGGACACGCTGTATCTGCAGAAATTCAACGTCAGCCCCGAGGCGAACCGCCGCTTCTGGGGGCAGTATATGCAAAACGTCATGGGTGCGCTCAGCGAAGGGCGTTCGCTGTTCCGTGCCTTTGATGCAGCGGGGGCGGTGGACGGCGCCTGTGTGTTCCGCATTCCCGTGTACACGGGGCTGGAAGAGCAGCCGAACGGAGACCCCTGCGACGGCAGCAGCCCGTATGGCGGCGTTGCGACGGCGTCCTTGCAATGGCAGGGAAGAATTGCTGCGGGCGAGAGCGTGGCGGCAATCGACGGCGATGCGGTGTCGCTCTTGACGAATGCTGCAGCCGACGGCTCGTCGGCACTGTCGGGAAGTGTGTGGGCAAATGTGCCCGTCGCCGAGGTGACGGCATCGCTCGTTATGAAAAACGGCACGCTGCAAAGTGATACGGCGGCACGCACGGTGCTTTGTCGGGGAGAGGAAACGTCGGCGTCGTTTCTGACGCTGCTTGAGCTGCCCGAGGGCACGGAGCAGGGAGACCGACTGGTATACAGCGTTGACGTGCGCTTTGACGTTACCGAGAGCTATCGCTGCAAAACGGTCACGCTTGCGTACGTTACAATCGACGCAACAGCGCCCGAGACGGTCACGGTCACGGTGTGCGACGGAGCCCGGCAGAAAAGCGAAACGGCTGCGGCAGAGACGTCGTACCTGCTGCCCGACGCTGCTGCGGGGGAGGCAGACGAGGTATTCGTCGGCTGGCTTGTGAGCGGCGCGGTGACCGATGGGCTTTATCCCGCAAGGGCAAGCGTTGCGCTCGGTACGAGTGCGGTGTCGCTGGAGGCGGTGCGCATTCGGCTGCGCACATTGCCGGGGGCGGCGTTCTGCCATACCGGGAACGGGGCTGCGCTGCGATTTGACGGCGCGATCGGATATGAGGCGTTTGAAATCCTGTGCGCGGTAACAGAGGCAGTGCCGATGATGCTGATCGCACGCGGCGAGGGTGAGCCGGATACCGAGAGCGGTGTCATCATTCCGCGCGAGGCGTTGAAGCGCAGCGCGGGCGAGCAGTATTGGGTTATGAGCGGTATGACCGAGGAGATCTTGCCGCAGGAGCGTGAGGCGGCTTGGTCGGCGGTGGCGGCGCTGCGCGTGCGCTATGCGGACGGCAGTGAGCAGGTGCTGACAGCGGCTTTTGATACGGCACAAAACACAAGAAGTGCCTATGCGGTTGCCCGTGCAGCACTGGCTGACGACACGGCGGATTACGGTGAGGAGCTGCGCTCGGCACTCGGACCGTTTGCCGAATAAATCGGAGAGATTTTACTGCAAATCTTTGTCGGGAATGTGTTGACACTTCTCGGATATCATGCTATAATGAGCATAGAGGCTATGTGTGAGTGTTCCGACGAAAGGATAACGGTGTGATGAGAAATCTGGGCTATTATAATGGAGAGATCGGGCTGATCGAGGAGATGCGAGTCCCGATGACAGATCGCGGCTTTTATTTTGGGGACGGGATCTACGATGCGGCTTATTCCCGCAATCACGTGATCTACGCGCTGGATGAACATATTGATCGCTTTTTCGGCAATTTGGAAAGGCTGGATATTCGTTTTTCTATGGATAAGGCGCAGCTGCGCACGCTGCTTTGCGAGCTTTCGCTGCGTGTAGACGACGGAGAGCAGTTTGTGTATTGGCAGGCGACGCGCGGCAGCGCGCTGCGTGACCATCCCTATCCTGAATTTGACGTTATGGCAAATCTGAGCGTGATGATCCGCCCCAAAAAGGTGATGGACATCCAAAAGAGGCTGCGCCTGGTCACGGCAGAGGACAGACGTTATCTGTATTGCAATATGAAAACCATCAACCTGTTGCCCAGCGTGCTGACGGCTCAGAAGGCAGCAGCGGCAGGGGCAGACGAATGCGTGCTGCACCGCGGAGAGCGCGTGACCGAGTGCTCGCATTCCAACGTGTCGATGCTGTCGGGAGGTGCTTTTGTGACGCCGCCTGCCGATGAGTACATTTTGCCCGGCGTAGGACGCGCCCATCTGATGGCGGCAAGCCGTGCGCTCGGCATCCCCGTGGAGGAGAGGATCTTCACCATGGAGGAGCTGATGGCGGCTGACGAGGTCATTATCTCCAGCGCGGGTATTCTCGGAAATGCCGCGTATGAGATCGACGCCGTGCCCGTCGGCGGCAAGGATGGCGCGACGCTTGCGCGACTGCAGGCGTACGTGCTGACCGATTGGCTTGAGAAAACAACGAAATAAAAGAACGACCGCAGGTTGCCGACGATGGCTCCTGCGGTCGCTTTTTGTTATGCAAGTAAATGCTCAATGAGAATTTTTGCACCGATGATCAAAAGGACGATGCCGCCCGCAAGGGTGGCCTTTCTTTGATAACGGGTGCCGAAGATGTTGCCGATAAATACGCCGACGATGGAGAGAAGGAAGGTGGTAACGCCGATGGTCAGAATGGCAGACCAGATATTGACCTGCAAAAACGCCATTGTGATGCCGACGGCGAGGGCATCGATGCTGGTGGCGAGCGCCATCAGCGTCAGCTCGCGCAGATCCAGCTTGCTGCCGTTTGCAGCAGCGGTGTCGCCGTCGGGGCAGCCGCAGCCCTCCTCGCGTGCTTCCTTGATCACGTCGAGGATCATCTTGCCGCCAATGAACCAAAGCAGTCCGAAGGCGATCCAATGATCGAAGGCGACGATATAGTCCTTAAACCGTGTGCCGAGCAGCCAGCCGATCAGCGGCATCAGTGCCTGAAAGCCACCGAAAAAGGCGGCAACGGTCAGCGTTTGCCCCCAACGGATGCGGCGCATCTGCAGTCCCTTGCAGACAGCGACCGAAAAGGCATCCATGGAAAGACCGACGCCCGTGAAGAATATTTCCAAAAAGCCCATTTTGTGTTGTGTTCCTTTGTTCTCTGTTTTTATGTATGGTCGGAATACCTATTGTAGCACGCTTTGCAGGCTTTGTCAAGAGAAACGTGTAGAAAACGCGCCCGGAAAATCGTTCGACATTACCGTGACGAAGCGTGGGGAGGCTTGGCGATATGTGACGACAGCGCACGAGCGCGTGCGAGAGGGGGCGAAACGCCCCGATGAGTTGTGCTTGACGGAGGATGGGCGGTATGGTATAGTCAAAGCAAGCCGCAGGGCGCGGTGCTTTGAAAAAAAGAAAGGATGATGTGCATGAAATCGGATTTTTTTGAAAAAAACAAGGGAGTGATCGGCGTCGCACTGGCGATGATCCTGCTCTCCATGACGGTGCTTGGGATCTATCTGATCCTGCCGCAGGAGCGGGGCGACACGGCAGAGGGTGCAGCCGATGCGGTGACGGATGGCGCAGATCTTACATACGGTGATCTGCTCGGTGCGGAGCAAACGGATATGATACCGACGGCAGGCAACGAGAATAGCGGGGGAACGCTGACACCGTTGACTCCGCAGCAGGGGTCTGTCAACGGCGCAGAGGAGAAGACGCCCCAACCGGAAGATGCGGACAATGTCGGTGACAGTGCGGCTGCACCGTCGACGGAGGACGATACAGATGAGGCACCACCGACGGTGACGTGGGTGATACAGTCGGGCAGCGCCGGGCTGCAGTATCGAAGCTACGGCAACGGCACGTGTATTCTTGAGGGCTTGGGCAGCTGCACCGATCGTTGCGTTATCATTCCGCCCTTCAGCCCGATGGGGGATACCGTCGTAGCGATCGCTGCGGGGGCGTTTTCGGGCAGCGCGATCGAGGCGCTGCAGATCCCCGAAACAGTGCAGAGCATCGGCATGGGTGCTTTTGAGGGGTGCACACGGCTGGCTTTATTTTCGGTAGCAGAGGGCAATACCGCCTTTTATGCGACCGACGGTGTGCTGTACAGCCGTGACGGTACGACGCTGATCGCCTATCCCGTGGGGCGCCGCTGCCCTGTGGCGATTATTCCCTCGCACGTCAGGTATATCGCAGCCATGGCGTTTCGGGAATGCCCCTCGCTGCGCTACGTCCGTTATGAGGGCAGCGTGGAGGGCTGGCAGGAGATTGAGATCGCACGCGGTAACAACTGCCTGTTCACATTGCCGATGAGCTTCGGTGCTGATGAGTAAATGGGGCGCTGCCCCAAACCCCGCTTAAGGTGCTTTTTTGGAAAAAAGCATCTTAAGGATCCTTAAAAAACTTTAAAAGAATGTGTTTCCTTTTTTCAAGGTTTTTTGAAAAGGGAGCGCGAGGGGGAAACTTTTTTGCAAAAAAGTTTTCCCCTCGCCTTTTTACAGCCAGAAATCGGGGCGCTGCCCCAAACCCCGCTCAAGGTGCTTTTTTGAAAAAAAGCACCTTAAGGATCCGCAAAAAACTTTAGAAGAATGTGTTTTCTCCTTTTTCAAAGGTTATTGATGGTGGGCTGGGGGAAACTTCTTGCAAGAAGTTTCCCCCGGCGTTTCCC
>JAFTME010000006.1 GCA_017452545.1 Clostridia bacterium
ATCGCTTTGTGCCGTCAGCAGCTGATTGGCGTACGCTGCGATGGGCGAGCTTGGAGAGTCGGTCAGCGCGATGACATCTGCCCCTGCGCGATGCGCATATTCCACGGCAGTGACCACGCGGTTGGAGTAACGGGGGAAGCTGATGGCAACCAGCACGTCGTGCTCACCGATGCTCAGCATTTGCTCAAATACCTCGCTGCCCGAGGTCGATTGTATCATGCGGACGTTATCAAACACCATTCGCAGGCTGTAGCTGAGGAAATTGGCAAGGGAAGCCGAGGAGCGAACGCCGAACACGTAGATGTTCTTGGCAGCGATCAGCTGATCCACGGCTGCGTCAAAGGCGGTGCGGTCAACGGCGTCCAGCGTGTGCTTGATCTTTTCCATATCCGAGCCGAGCACCTTTTCCAGCACGTCACCACCGCCGATAAGTTGATTGGTCACCTCGATGCGCTGGAAGGACTTGAGATGATTGCGAATAATATTCTGCATGGCGCGTTGGAATTCGGGATAGCCGTCAAAGCCGAGCTCGATGGCAAAGCGAACCACCGTAGACTCGGATACGTTGACCGCCGCGCCCAGCTTGGACGCCGTCATGTAGGCAGCCTTATCGCAATGCTCAATGATGTATGCAGCGATCTGCCGCTGTCCCTTGGAAAAGCCCTTCATGCCCTGTTCCATACGCTTGAGTAAATCGTCTCTCATATCCGTCACGCGCTCCCACGTTTTGGTGGGAGCTCCCTTTCCGCAATCGCGCAGCGATCGCATCCATATACTATATATTATACTGTTACAAGCAAAAAAAGTCAATCCTTTTTTGGATTTTTGCAAGCTTTGCCCCGCAAGGCTGCATATATGGTTGTAAAGGGAAAGAGCGGATGCCGCGATATGCGGCGCCCGCTCCTTAGAATCTTTTATTGAGTAACAACGTAATTGTACTCGAGCGTATCTCCCTTGATATCATCGCGGAAGAAGTAGCGCGCCATTGCGGAATAGAGCGAGAGCTCACCATCGCCGTCGACGCGGATATCCACCGTCGATGCGCTGCTCGACTGCTGCGAGAACTGTCCGAGGCTGTTGAGCGGTCCGACGTGCTGGAAGACGATACCGCTGACCTCTGCCGAGCCGCTCTTGACGAGGATCGCACCGTTGCCCGAAGCGGGCGTTACGCGGGCATCAAAGCCGTCCAATACCAGATTACCGCTCTCCAGGACGACCAGTCCCGAGGGAACGTAGTTATAGCTGGAAGCGCCGCTGGCAACAAAGCGGACCGTAGAGAGATCGTCCACCTTGACGTAAATACCGAGATTGCCCTCGGGCGTCTCACCGGGAACGATGTCGTCCATAAAGTTCAGCAGCACCAGGTCGTTGTCATACGAGCCGGTCACGCGGATGCCGCAAAGCGAGCCATCCACGCCGCTGCCGACGATCTTACCGTCAAAGCCTCCTGTGAAATCCATCCCGTATCTTGCGCGGTAATTGAAAATGAACAGCACCTGCTCATCGACCGTTTCACCAAAGGAATACGCCGTCAGATTGGCGTTCATATGCTTGAACAGAGCAACTGCCATATCGCCCGAGCCAAAGGCACCGCTGGCGTCGGTCAGTTTGGTCCCCCACACGGCAGAGTAGAAGGTAATGTTGAAGTGCGTATTCATCAGCACGCCCGTCTTGGTGCTACCGTCCAGCGCGATACCGCGGGAAAGTACACAACCGGTAATATTATCCACGTAGTGACCGCCGCAATCTGCCTCTGCCATATTGATCGCCTGATAGGTGTTACCAAAGCAGATGTTGCGAATGACGCAGTCCTGTCCCTCGACCGAAACCGTCCAAGGATACGCCACGATATTGTTCCATGCCTGTCTGGGATACCAGAAGGTGATGCCACGCAGACCGGAGCCCTTCTCCATGGTAATAAAGGCATATTCGTTCGCCGCACCGTGGTTCTCGGTGACGTAGATGACCGAGCCCTCGCCCGTCGTCACGTGCATTCCCTCGTGGATACCGCGAAGCTCAACGCCTGTCGGAATCGTCAGTCCACTCGTTACGTTGTAATAGCCCGCAGGCAGGTATACGATACCGCCGCCCGCCTTTTTTGCCGCGGAAATGGCATCCTCAAACGCAGCGGTATCGTCCGCCTTGCCGTCGCCCTTTGCGCCGTATTCCTTGACGTTAAAGATTTGCTTGGTTGCCGCGACCACAGGAGGCGCGGGAATATCCAACGCAAAATCGGTCACATCGGGCAGCGAGGAAACCGATGCCGTCTGCACCAGCGCTTGGTCGTCGCCCAGCGCGTTTTCGATGCTGCCGCTCGTCTTATTGTTGGAAACGATGGCGGACAGCGCCGTTTTTGTAATGTTGACCGCCTTGGCGCAGTCGGAAAAATCGTTGTTGGTCAGCGACAGCATGCAGCCGCGTGCATCAACGGCATAATTCTTTGCGCTCGTAGAGAAGGTGCTGTTTTGCACCGCCACGGTCGCCTTGGCGCCCTCGCCAACCTAGACGCAGGGGCCGTCGGGGTTGGTCAGCTTACAGTCGTACAGGCGCAGCGAGCCCGTTACTGCCGTGGTGTTGGTGG
>JAFTME010000115.1 GCA_017452545.1 Clostridia bacterium
CCCTGCTTCGCCGAGCCTCCTGCGGAGTCTCACTCGACCAGATACAGCTCCGTCAGCTCCGAGCTGCGCTCCTGACAGTCTGCCAGCTTGCCCGGCAGCGTCGAGCCCTCAAGGAAGCCCTTGCGGCGCGTCGCCTCTCTTGCCTTTCTCGCAGCCTCACGGGCGCGGTTGGCAGCCAGCGACTTTTCGATGACGTTCTTTCCGACCGAAGGATTTTCCTCCAGATATTCGCCCAGCTTTTCGCAGACCAGCCCGTAAACGAAGGGGCGGATCTCGCTGTTGCCGAGCTTGGTCTTGGTCTGTCCCTCAAACTGCGCCTCGCGCAGCTTGACCGAAACGACCGCCGTCAGACCCTCAAGCACATCCTCTCTGGACAAATTCTTGTCTGAGTCCTTGAGCTGACCGATCTTGCGTCCGTAATCGTTGAGTACCTTGGTTAGCGCCGTTTTGAAGCCGACCTCGTGCGTACCGCCCTCCATGGTGTTGATGTCGTTGGCAAAGGTCAGTACCGTTTCGTTGTAGGTGTCGTTATACTGCAGCGCGATCTCCGCCACGCGGTCCTCGCTCTCGGCACGCATATAAATGACGTCAGCGTGCAGCGTACCGCAGCCCTTTTGCTCGTTGATGTGCTCAACGAAGGAGCGAATGCCACCCTCGTATTGCA
The DNA here is from genome assembly GCA_017452545.1 of Clostridia bacterium. Lineage (GTDB taxonomy): Bacteria > Bacillota > Clostridia > Oscillospirales > CAG-272 > SIG644. The sequence goes on from JAFTME010000115.1 coordinate 665, forward strand.
GCACGTCCTCGCGGATGTTCTCGCTGTCGCGCTCGTCGCGCAGAACGATGCGAATGCCGGCGTTGAGGAATGCCTGCTCGCGCAGTCGCTTGAGCAGCGTTTCGTAATCAAACACCGTCGTTTCAAAAATGGTCGCGTCCGGCTTGAATCGAACGTACAGACCGTGTGCGTTGGTCGGGCCCTCGCAGCGGAAGGGGCGAGCGACCGCGCCGCGCTCAAATCTCTCGGTGTAGCGCTGTCCATCGTAGCAGTTGTCGATCTCTACCCACTCGGAGAGTGCGTTGACGACCGACGCACCGACGCCGTGCAGACCGCCCGAAAATTTGTAGCCGTCGCCGCCGAACTTACCGCCCGCGTGCAGCACGGTGTAAACGACCTCCAGCGTCGGAATGCCCATTTTGGGGTGAATGCCGCTGGGAATACCGTGACCGTCATCCTGTACGCTGATGCTGCCGTCGGGCAGAACGGTGATCTCAATGGCGGAGCAGCGCCCTGCCATGGCCTCGTCGATCGAGTTGTCCACGATCTCGTAGACCAGGTGATGCAATCCTCTCTCACTCGTCGAGCCGATGTACATACCCGGGCGCTTGCGGACAGCCTCCAGTCCCTCAAGGACCTGGATCTGCTCCTCGTTATAGTTGGTCTCGGCAGGTGCGTCGGAGACGGTCACCGAGTCCTCGTTCGTTTTGACTTCTGTTTCCTCACGGTTCAGTTCCATTTCATTCATTTGCCTTTCGTACTTCCTTTCCCTTGAGGTTGATTTCTATTGATAGTACTATGTTCATTGACTTTACTTATTGCTTCATTCGCCCCATCAGCGCAGCGGAGGACAGCTGGGAGAAGCAGACCTTCACCCTTCCCTGTTCGCGATAGAGGATAAACGACTTTGGGATCTCCTCCTTGGCAGCCGACACAAGTCCTTGCTTTTGCGCCTCGGAGAGAAATTTACGACTTGCCTCACACAGCGTCGCATTGTCGGTATCAAAAATACCGACGATATCCCGCAGACGGATATTTTTGTGATTTCCCGCATGAAGATACATACGCGACCTCCTTTATTCCCCGGCACGAAATTGCCCGTTCTCGACCAAAATAACGCGCGCGTGGGGCATATTCAGCTCGCCCGTGTCCTCACACGTCGTCATAATGACCTGCTTGTCACGAATGCGCGAGATCAGATATTCCCGCCGCACCGCGTCCAACTCGCTGAGAACGTCGTCAAACAGAAAGACGGGATATTCCCCCATATCCTCTCTGCAGATCTCGCCCTCGGCAAGCTTCATGGCAAGCGCCAGTGAGCGCTGCTGTCCCTGAGAGGCGAAGGTGCGCGCTGCGCGACCGTTGAGCTCGATCTCAATATCGTCTCTGTGCGGGCCATACAGCGTCGAGCCTGCGTCAAGCTCTCGCTCGGGGTGGGCGGTCAGCCTTTGCAGCAGCATCTGCTCGCAGCTCTCGGCGATATAGGGCTCACACCCCTCGCCAAGCGAGCCGTGATAAACGAACGAGGGCGTCTCGGCGCCGTCGGTCATTTCGTGAAAGACGGTTGCTGCCGCCGCCTTCATGCGCTCCACGTAGCGCGCACGATAGCGGCAAACGATGGCACCCGCCTGTGCCAGCTGCGCTGACCAGACGTCCACCGTCAAAAAGAAGTTTCTTCTCTGCTCCTCGCTCTCCCGCGCCAGCTTGATCAGCCGGTTGCGTTCCTTGAGGATCTTGTTGTACCGCCGCAACGCGTTCATATAGACGGGGCGCAGCTGACAGAGCGCCACATCAAGAAAGCTGCGGCGCAGCTCGGGGCCGCTTTTGATCAGCGACAGGTGCTCGGGGCAAAACAGAACCACGCGAAACGCACCGACCATCTCGGACGCCCGCGCCAGCTTGACACCGTTTTGCTCCAGCCGACGCCGCTTACCAAGCTCCATCTCGCAGCGCAGCGTCTGCGCGCGGATGCGATCGGCGTAGGACATTTCAACGCTTGCCGCGCTCTGTCCGAAGCGGATCAGATCCGCCTCCTTGGCGCCGCGGAAGCTTTTTCCGATCGCCATCAGCGCGATCGACTCGAGCAGATTGGTCTTCCCCTGCGCGTTGTTGCCAACGATCAGGTTGGTTTCCTCACCAAAGGTCACGTCGGCGCTCTCAATGTTGCGGAACTGGCGCACCGACAGGCTTTTACACAGCATATGAAATCAGAAGCGGATGGGCAGGAGCATGAAAAATTCGGATTTTTCCTCCTCGCCGTCGCTCTCCTCGTCAGCCGCAGGCGTGATGTAAATGGGCGTGCGGTCAGACGTCATCTGCAGACAGATACGCTCGGCAGTGCAAGCGCGCAGCGCGTCCAGCAGATAGCGGTTATTGAGCGCGATGAGCAGATCCTTGCCCTCGTGCTGCACGGAAAGCTCGTCATAAGTGCTGCCTGCCGCGCTGGTGGCAACGATCTTCATAATGTCCTCGGTGACCTCCAGCTTGACGTGTGCACGGACGTAGCCTGCAATTCTCTCCTCGGTGATCAGCGCAGCTCTCTCCAGCGCTGCCAGCATGGGCTCTCTCTCCAGCGTCACGCGGATGCTCTGCTCCATGGAGATCACGCGGTCAATGTCCATATATTCGCCCACGATCAAACGAGAGAAGAAGGTAATCTCTCCCAGGTTCATCATCATGTTTTTGCGGTTCATGTAAATGCGGACCTCTTCCTCCTCGTCGTCGGAGAACATTCTGTGCATCTCACCAACGGTCTTGTTGGGAATGATAAACGAGAAATTGAGAGGTGCGCCCGAGGCGTTGACGTTTTCCATCTCGGTGGAAATGGCACACTTGGCAATACGGAAGGTATCGCAGGAAACCATCATCAGATTGTCCTGAACGATGCGAACGTAGCAGCCGTTGAGCGTGGGGCGCTGGTCGTTGATCGCCATGGCGTGCATGACCTTGGACAGCATTTTACGGAAAACACCCTGCTTGACGACAAAGCCGTGCTCGCCGGACAGATGGGGCGTTTCGGGAAAATCCTTTCCGTGCAGTGCGCTGAGCTTGTGGCTGAACTTGCCCGACTCAAAAATCGCAGTCAGTGAGTCGTCAACGGACAGCGTAATGCTGCTGTCACTCATTGCCTTTACGGTCTGGTTGAATTTCTGTGCATTGATAATAAAGCGACCGCCCTCAATAACCTCGGGGTGAATGGTGATCTGTACACCCTTTTCCAGGTCAAAGGTCGTCAGTGTGCAGGTGTCGGGCGCAGTGGCTTCAATAAGAATACCGTCGGCTGCGTTCAGCGTGGACTTGCCGGAAACAGCACACATCAGCGGCGCAATGGCTTCAATGATCTCGTGGCGGTTAAAATTAATTTTCATGGGGATTTACCTCCAAATAATTTTTTTGTATGTGAAGCATGAATGCATAGATTTTTTTGAGAGGAACGATGGGGCTCTGCCCCACGCCCCGCTTGGCGGGGGAAACCTTTTGTGGACAAAAGGGTTTCCCCCATACCCCCTTCCAAAAAACTTTGAAAAAGGATTAGATTAAATTTCAGGCGGTTCTGTACTATGGAGAGAACAGCAAATTCCGTAAGGACCGACGTCCTCGGCGGTCCGTCCCACGAAACGAACATCAAACTCCGTAGGGGAGGGGCTTACCCAAATTTAGCTATCCGCGCCCTGCGCGGCTTGAACCGCATCAAATTTCCGCCGAGCAAACCTAACAACGCTTCGAACCCCACACGGGTTAGCTTCTCAATTTTCGCCGTCCTTTTTGAGGCGGCGAAAGCAAGGTTTTTGCTCTCTGACAACCGCGTGCGGATCAGCCGATGCTCCGCGTCGGCGTTAGCACGCGATATCGGGGGTTCTTAGGGGAACTCCCCTAAGCGGGTTTTCTTTGGTTCGTTTCTTTGTCCCGTGACAAAGAAATGAACACTATTATCTTCTCCAAGAAAACTATGTTTGCAGTTCTCTCGTTGATTTCTAAAAGCCTTTTGATAACGAAGAAAGAGCGAACAAACTATCCTACAGAGCAACCTGTTATGTACTTTTTGTCATCGGACAAAAAGTACCAAAAAACCGAGTTAAGGGGCTCTGCCCCTTAACATACCCCGCTACCGCCGTCCGCTTCCAAGTCGAATTGCCATGGCTGCGCCATGGGCAATCCGAAGGCGCGGACGGAGTCCACAGTCAGACTAACCTTTGCTTTCGCCGCCTCAAAAAGGACGGCGAAAATTGAGAAGTGAAGCCAGCTTGAAAGCAAAGATTTTTTAGTACAGCTCAACCAAAATCCAAACAAAGAGCGCCGCGCTCCGCGCTATGAATGAATAGAATGAATAGAATGATTTAGTAGAAGAAGGAGTAGAGCCTGCGGAAAGTGGGTAAAAGCGCGTTTTTGTCAATCCCCATCAGCCTTTTTTCATCGGATAACCTTTCCCTTTTTTTAGCATAACCGCGTGAAAATCGGTGGACTGTATGTGGATAACTTTTCCTCTATTTGCCATTTTTTAAGACAAATCTCAAAAAAATCAATTTTTTCATCCACCCTCGTTTTTCCACAAGAAAACAAACAAACAAATATCCTGTGAATATGTAGAAAACAAACGAAAAATACCGAGAAAGCTGTTGATTGATACCGCGACAAATCAAAATTCAATAGATGAAATAAGGATTTTTTTTACCTTCTCACTTTTACCCACCCTGTGGAAAAGTCTGTGGATAATGTTGATAAGTTGTAAAAAACATGGGGAAAACAGGGGAAAAACTCAAAAATTTCTTTTTTTTCAGCAGCCTGTCCTTATCTCTGACCCGAAATGACTTTTTTCATTTCGGTCACATCCATGACGAATAAGCTGTCACTTCTCATGCGCTTTTCAACCGCATCGATCGAGTTCATAATGGTCGAGTGATCGCGGTTGAACATCTTTCCGATGCTCGGAAGAGACATGTCCGTCAATACGCGGATCAAGTAAATGGCAACGTGACGCGCAATGGCAATATCCTTGGTGCGGCGCGTTCCCTCAATATCGGCACGGTTGACGTTGAATTTTTCCTGTACCGCATCAAAGATCTTGTCAATGGTCACCTGAAGCGGCTCACCCTCGCCGACCAGCTCAGCGATGCAGCTGTTTGCCAGCTCCATGTTCAGCTCCTTGCCCGTCAGCATGGAAAGCGCACTCAGCGTCTTGATCGAGCCCTCAATGGAACGAATGCTGGTGCGAAGATTTTCCGCAAGAAATTCCATTACGTCGTCGGGAATATTCAAGTGGATCTGCTCTGCCTTTTTCTTGATAATGGCAATGCGCAGCTCAAAATCAGGCGGCTGAATGTCGGCAATCAAGCCCCACTCAAAGCGAGTCTTGAGGCGGTTTTCCAGTGTTTTTATCTCGCGCGGCGGACGGTCAGAGGTCAGAATGATCTGCTTCTTTTCCTGATGCAGCGCGTTGAAGGTGTGGAAAAATTCCTCCTGCGTCGATTCCTTGCCGGCAATAAACTGAATATCGTCGATCAGAAGAACGTCGCATTTGCGGTATTTTTCGCGGAATTTGTGCTGCTCGTTGCAGCGGATGGAATTGACCAGCTCGTTGGTAAACGCGTCACCCTGAATGTAAATAATGTTGATAGCGGGATTTTTACGCTTGAGCTCGTTGATGACCGCATACATCAAGTGCGTTTTGCCAAGACCGCTGGCGCCGTGGATAAATAGCGGATTGTAATTTTTTGCAGGACTTTCAGCGACCGCATAGCAGGCAGCGTGCGCAAATTTGTTGGACGCACCGATAACGAAATTATCAAACGTATATTCGGCGGTGTTGTCCTCCTGCTTGTCCTGCGTAGGAAGAGAGAGATCTCTTTGTGCATCCTCCTGCTGGGAAATGGCACTCGACGGGAAGAGCGGCGTGGGAGCGACGGGAGTGACTTCGCGCTCGGGTTGCGGCTCTGCCGGAGCAGGGGATGCAGGGGTGTGTTGTGCCTTTGCACCGTTGATCACATTGACTTTAACGGGAAAGCCGAGCAGGTTGCAAAAGCCCTTTTGTATATTTTCCAAATGATGGGTACAGATGACGTGCCATTTGAGATCCGAGGGAGTGGACAGCGTGATGGTATCGTTTTCAAACGAAACGACCGTCACGTCAGCAAACCAAAGATTGACCGTTTCGCTGCTCAGCGTAGAGTGAAACGAATTACGGACCATATCCCAGATCGCAGACATATCGTCAAGATAAGCTTGTGACATGATAAACCTTCCTTTCTTTATTTTTTCTATACCGGGGAAACGGTAAAACGGGAAAAAATCGCGAGGCGGGATTTTACCGGGGAGAGTGGAAAAAACCACCGATTTTTCCGTTTTATGAAGCAAATACAGGGGAAAAAGGTACACAATCCCCTATTATATATTATATATATATTATTATATCATATAATGCAAAAAAATACAAGTGTCAATATGTGAAAAACCATGCCAAAATCCAAAAAAGAGCATAAATTTGTAAAAAATAATTTTTCCCAAGGTTCTTGAAAAGGGGTCCGGGGGAAAACTTCTTGCAAGAAGTTTTCCCCCGTCTTCCTAACCTCCTAAAAAAGAGGAAGATCCCGTAGGATCTTCCTCAAAAAATCAATCACTTGTAAACAAACTTACCCTCGCCGGACTGCAGAATAAGATCAAACAGTGTGTACATATCCACATATTCGTAGCTGTAGCCGTCGTTCTTTGCCTCTGCGTAGTTGATGAAATCATCCACAAACTTCACAAGATCCGTGGTGTACTGACGAATGGTACGAACAGCAGCAAAGTTGGTTCTGTTCTGCGAATACAGCTTGTAGATACCCTCGCGCGTTTCATTCGTGTTGTGTACGGGCTGGATCGAGCCGTGCAAGCGCATAAATACCGTCTCGTCGTTGAAGACTGTGATGTAATCACCCGTGTTGGTAAAGCAGCCCGCAGGACCGATCTCCGCATACGCAGCCATTGCGTCAATGGAAAGCTTGGTGTCGTCAATGATAAATCCGACAATGTCCATGTCAAACTTTTCAAGATACGGCTCGTTGTAATCCACCCACTTGTCAAGATCCTTCAGTCTGGACGGGAATACGTAGCCCGCACCGCTGTCGCCCGTAACAAAGAAATCGTTGTCCGTCTTGTTCTCGTATACGTAATCAAAAATCATGGGTACACGGTCGGACAGATTGGGGTTGAACGCCCACATCATGGGCATCTTGCCGCGCTGACTGCTCTCAAAGCAGTCGGGAACCATCAGCTTGAGCCATGCGGAGGAATCGTAGTCACCAATGTAAACGGTGAAGTAACGAGTGTTCTCGTCAAATACCTCAAAGGGAATGATCTCCGTGTTCTCGTAAACCATATCGGACTCGTACTGACAGTAAACGGAAGCATTGGTCATCCAGGAGGGGCTCCATGCGTCAGCCTCCTTGATGAAATCGTACTGCGTGATAAAGGCAACGAATGCCCATTCAAGCTCTACCTCGCCGCTCGTGCCCCAGTTGTTGAATTTGGTGTACTTCATGTACCAGGGCGGGAAGCCCATCAGCTTGCCGAATTTGCCGTTGTTGCGCTTCTGGAAATGAGAAAGAATGGTAGAGAGCGTCTTGGCGTCGGTGCCCATCGGCTGATTGGGATCGTCGCAGGGCTTTTCGTTTGCTTTGCAGGTCAGGTCAACGAAAAAGCACTCGTTGTAGATCAGATAGTCGTGGTTGTAGAGCTGGTTTGCGCTTGGATTGGTGCCAACGGCAGCCTTCTGGGAGATCGGATTGCTGTCAACCTGCGATGCACCGTCCAGAACGTAAGCGACCATTTCGGGATTGACGCGATCGCCGTACTTTTCCAGTGCCCACAGATAGGGGTCGCACTTGATCGAGCCGGAGGAATCAAGGTCCGTGTCGGCAATGGTCGTGCCAAGCTCGCCGTCAAACATATCCACAAGATCCAGCTTGACCTCAACGCCCTTGCTCGTCAGCCACGTGTAAAGGCTGGACGCGTCGGTGTCGTAACGAACGGGCAGATAGCCGTCAACCGAGCAGGCGGTCGAGGCAACGTTTGCCGTTGCGGGAACGTTGGGATCCCAGACAACAATGCCCGCATCAAGGATGTAAGGAGAGAAGACCTCCCACAGCTCATCCCAGGTGCTGATCTGATACTGCGTATAACCGTCGAGCAGCTTGCCCTCGGCGGAGATGTAGTCCAGCCAGAACTGGTCGGTGCTGTCGAACATCTGATAAACGTAGAAATTGTTCTTGTCAGCGTTCTTGTTCAGTCTGCCCTGCAGCGTGGTGTAGAAGCGAACGATGTCGTTGGCATCCTCATTGTTGCCACCGTTGCCGAGCGACTGGATGTTCTTGATCAGATAAACGAAGGGGGGAGGATCAAACGTGGTGACCTCGTTGATGGAAAGCGGAAGGGAGAGCGTGTTTTTCGCGTAGGTGTCGGTTGCCTCGTCGTAGCCGAGGTAGGTTGCGATAAAATGCTTCACTCCGCGCTCAATGGCAATATCGCTGCCGCCCGTGATCAATACCTTGTTGCCCTCGTTGAGGATGAGGAAGGTATACTGATCCATGTCCGTAGGAACCTTTTGGTCGATGGCACGGTTGCTCTCACCGATGATGATCTCATAGATGGCTTCGTTGTCATCCTTGTCATCCCAGTCGGTTGCCATAGTAATCTCTACGCCGGTTGCAGCAACGATCGCTTTACGAAGGGCGATTGCTGAGCTGATAACGGAGTCGGAGGATCCGGCGCGAAGGTCAGATCGGATAATACGGAAGTCGGTCTTACCGTCTTTGACGATGTCCAGCATGGGAGCGGGGGGATCGTCGGGCGTTTCGGTTTGCTCGCTGTCGGGGGTCTTGTCGGGCTGCTCTTGGTCGTCGCAGGCGGAGAATGCCAGCAGCATGGAAGCAGCGCACAACAGAGCAAGCAACAGAAGAAATGTTCTTTTCATTGTGCAGAACTCCTTTTCGGATTTGGTTGCTATTATTTTATCACGAAAATACCCCTTGTGTCAATGGGAATGCCCGTTTTTGTCGGAGGAAAGTAGGGATGAGAAGAAATTACTCCCCTGATTCCCTATCCGCGCTCGCGCGGCGCTCTTTGTTCGGACTTTAGCCGAGCCGAACTAAAAAGTCTTTGTTTTCAAACCGGCTCCGCTTCTCTTTTTCGCCATAAGAACCTCTCCCGCCTCGCATTCACTCGGCACCCTCCCCAAAGGGGAGGGCTTACCCCAAATTAGCTATCCGCGCTCGCGCGGCTTGAACCGCAGCGATTTTCCGCCGAGCAAATCTGACAACGCTTCGATCCCTATATTGGTTAGCTTCTCAATTTTCGCCGTCCTTTTTGAGGCGGCGAAAGCAAAGGTTAGTTTGACTGTGGACTCCGTCCGCGCCTTCGGATTGCCCATGGCGCAGCCATGGCAATTCGACTTGGAAGCGGACGGCGGTAGCGGGGATACATAAGGGGTGCAACCCCTTATGCCGATTTTCTTTCTCCCATTTCTTTGTTCGGTACAAAGAAATGGGATGCTGGTTGCTCTGTAGGATAGTTTGTTCGCTCTTTCTTCGTTTGCAAAAAGTTTTTAGAAATCAACGAGAGAACTGCGAACATAGTTTTCTTGGCAAAGACTATAATGTTCACTTCTTTGGCACGCCCCAAAGAAGTGAACCGAAGAAAAGGCGCTTAGGGGCTGCCGCCCCTAAGTACCCCGCTGCCTCGCGTGCTAACGCCGACGCGGAGCGTCGGCTGATCCGCACGCGGTTGTCAGATGGCAGAACCTTCGCTTTCGCCGCCTCAAAAAGGACGGCGAAAAGTGAGAAGCTAACACGGGGAGGGATCGAAATGTTGTCAGACTTGTTCAGCGAAAACTCTCCATAGTTCAAGCCGAGCTCCGCACGGATATCGAATTAAGACAAAGCCCTCCCCTTTGGAAAAGAAAAGTGGGGAAAACCCTTTTTGCAAAAGGTTTCCCCCGTATTTCTTCCTTTATTTTTCCAAAAACCAAGCCTCCATGACCGCCGCAACCGTCGGCGCGGTAAGCTCGGCGTTTGCTCCGTGCTCCAGCACAACGCAGATCGAAATGGCATTTCCCTCTCCGTCGTCGCCAAACGCCACACACAGCGCATCCTCGCTGTTGAACGTCGTGGAAAAGCTCTGCGCACCCAAATATCCCACGCTCACACCACTCGCCCGTACCTCCGCCGTCTTTTCCCAAAGCAGCGCGTTCGCCATGGCCTTGTCCTGCAGCGCACCCAGCAGCAAGGAGGTGTCCCTCTCGTACAGATCCATCTGCGCCTGCAGCACCGACCGATGCTGCTCCAGAACGTCACCGCTGACGTAAGAATGCGCCTCGTGGAACAGATGCGTTTCGTAGCGATCCCCCTGCGTCAGCAGCGAGGAAACCATGGTCGCCAGCTGGATCGGCGTGCAGGCGTTGTCCGAAAGACCAACCGCCGCCGCCGGCGTCATCGAGGGCGTCCAGGGCGCAAGCCCCGCAAGAGCGCGGTAGGCAGGTCCCGCCAGCACACCCGTGCTCTCGGGCAGCTCTACCCCCGTCTTTTGTCCAAGCCCCATGTCCTCGCCGTAGTAGTTGAGCAGCTTTGCGTCCATGCTGCCGCCCAGCTGCGCGAAAAACACCTCGCAGCCGTCCTGCAGCGCCGTGACAACGTTCAGCGAGCCGTGGCTCTCACCGAAATCACGGTACAGCGGGCACTCCAGCACCGCCGTTCCGGTTATAAATTGCCCCATGTCGCGGAGCCGCTCGCCCGCCGTGATCACGCCCAGATCCAGACCCGCCGTCGCGGTGCACAGCGTGTACAGCGTCGAAGGCGTGTAGGTCGCCATCAGCGCGCGGTTGAGCAGCGGCGTGGTGTCGTCACGCTCCAGCTGCGCCCGCTCGCTCGCAAGCAGCGACAGATCAAACGTCGGATACGAGCCAAGCGCCAGAATGGCACCCGTCGCACTGTCCAGCGCGATCACCGCCCCCGCGTCACAGTCCGCACCCTGCCCCGCCGTGCCGTTGTAGGCAACCGTCGCCACGTTGACACGCAGCGCATCCTCGGCAGCCATCTGTACGTCAATGTCAATGGTCAGATATACATCCCGCCCCGGAATGGGCTCCACCGTCACCCGACGGTCCAGCACCCGCCCCGTTGCATCCAGCGTCAGCTCCATCTCGCCGTCCGTGCCGCGAAGCGTGTCGTTAAAGGCACTCTCACAGCCGCTCTTTCCTGCCGTCGCGTTGGTCGGGTAGCCCAGAGCGTTGCAGTATTCCCGCTCGCCGTCCATGGCAAGGGATGTCACCTCGCCCAGAACGTGTGAGGCGTAGCCGGGATAATGATACACTCTTGAGAGCGTGGATTCGACGCGCAGCCCGGGAACCGAAAGTCCGCGCAGCATGTTGATCAGTCCCTCCGATTCGCAGCTGACCAGTGCGTACGACGTGCCGGGCGCAAAGGCAAGACGGTCCATGTCGTAGTAAATGCGGATCAGTCGGTCGATCTCCTCGTCCGAATACAGCGGAATACCGTCCACGTGACCGTCCAGCTCGTACATTTTTACGTAATACTGCACCAGCGCCGCCGAGGACGTTCCCTCGCGCAGCCCAAGAAAGGCAAGCACCTCGCGGTGGACCTTTCCCAGCGTCGAGGTCTCAGTCTCGACCTCCTCCGCATAGCGCAGCGAGGGATACGTTCCCTCAAACGGAGTCACCTGCACAGCAGGCGTAATGCCGCCCTCCGGTTCGTTTCGCACGGCAGCGTCAATGCCGGCAAGCACGCGCAGCAGCACGCGATTGCGCTGGGCGTGACCGCCGAGGGAATACAGCCCGTCGTAGTCCAGCGTGACCGCATACGAGGAAACGCTGGTCACCAGCGGCGTGCCGTTGCGATCGTAAATGTCGCCGCGCGGCGCGCACAGCACCACCGTCCGAGTCTCAACGCCCACGGGAACGTCGGCGGGAGAGAAGACGGAGTAGGCGTTGCCCTCGACCTGCAGCGTCATCAGCCGAACCGCGTAAATGCCGCAGACCAGGCAAAAGACCGCCATGAGAAGGATCAGACGGATCTGAAACATCCGCCGCGGACGGGATACCCGGCGGTTAAAGTCCGCTGCACCCTCCGAGCGTCTCTTTTTGCGACCGGGTGTTTCGGTTTGCCCCGGCGTGTAGTCCTCGCCATCACGATCCCGGCGCTTGTTGTCCGGTTGTGCCATGGTATCCCTCCTTTTTTAGAAATTGTAACATATTATCAAGAAATAAACAGTGACAGCAGAGTCAATCCGCACAGCACGACCAGCATGACAATGCCGCCGGGCTGCAAAAACATCGCGCCGTATTGGTGGGGGCGCAGCTGATCCTGTCGCTTGTTGAAGGCAATTCTCCGACGGAAGACCAAAAGCAGCACAAGCCCCGCAAAGGCACCGCCGTATTGCAGCACCAGCAGATAGATTTCCAGAATAAGCGAACCCATATTGTCCAGCATATACTTGAGATATTCGCGCATATCGCCCGAGACGCTCATTTCCTCGAGCAAGCGGGTGAGCTCGGCGACGTCCAGCCCCTGCATGATGATGGCAGGCAGCACACCTCCGATGAAGTTGATGATCATATGCAGCGCGATGGTGTAGCGCAGCTTGCCCGTGCGCAGATAAACGTAGGAGAAAACGACGCCCAAAAGAAAGGCGTATAAAAGTTGGAAGAAATTGCCGTGGATCAATGCGAACACCGCAGAGGTAAACAGAATGGCAGGCAGCTCGCCAAAGGGCAGCGCGCGCTCCAGCAGCAGCTTGCGACAGATCAGCTCCTCAAAGATGGGCGCACAAATGACCGTCAGAAAGAAGACCAACGGAATGGGCAGATCAAGCACCGAGTCAAGATTGTTGACGTAGGGCTCGCCGCGCAGCGTGCCTAAAATTCCCATGGTGATGTTGCTCACGATCGCACCGACGATCAAAAAGAACAGAGCGATAAAAAAGACAATGCCAAGCTGCGGAAGTGCCGACTGCCGCTGCGGGATCTCGCGCGGCTGGTTGCGGATAATGCCGTACAGTAGCGGAATGCCGACAAAATACAGAGGCAGCGTGCCCAGCAGCATGAAAACCGACTGGTTTTCCGCCAGCGCAGGGTGGATCAGCGGCAAAATAAAGCGCAAAAGCAAGGTGGTGGCGTACCACCCTACGACCAGCGCAGCAACGCCGAAGCCCAAGCGGCTGAAGGCGCTCTTGGCTTGTGCCGTCCTCGCGGCGACCTGCTCCTCGGTCTGCACCTCGGTGGGGGTGACCTCGGCGGTGCCGGGCGCCTGTGCCTCGCCCTCGGTTTTCGGCGCCTGTTCGGGCGGATCGCCAAAGCCGTAAAAATCAAGATTGGGATTGTTGTTCATAGCCTACTCCTTTCCAAAGGTCAATCCAAGAGCGAAACGCCCAGCGTGTCCTGCAGCAGCGTTTCCAAGCGGTGAACGGGCAAACCGACGACGTTGAAATAGTCGCCGCGCAGCCCCTCGATCCAAAGCGATGCCGTGTCCTGCACGCCGTATGCACCTGCCTTGTCGTCGCATTCCCCGCTTTCGACGTAGCGAGCGATGATCTGCTCGCTCAAGGGCGCAAAGATCACGCCCGTCGCCTCGGCGGCGGTGTGCGCGTTGCCCTGCGCGTCGCAAATGCAAACGCCGCTGATAACAAGATGCTCCCTGCCCGACAGCGCGCGCAGCATACGCGCGGCGTCCTCTCGGTCGTGCGGCTTGCCGAAAATCTCCCCGTCAGGGCTTCGGACAACGGTGTCCGAGCCGATGATGACGGTATCGGGCGGCAGCGGCTTGGGCAGCGCCTCGTAGACCGCCATCGCCTTGCGGCGGGAAAGCTCGCGGACCATGTCCTCCGGCGCGCACGGCGCAATGCTCTCGTCAGCATCCGAGGTCACCACGCGCAGCGTCAGCCCTAAATGCTGTAATATTTCTTTTCTCCGCGGAGATGCGGAGGCAAGTATCCAGTTCATGTTGACTCCTTTCCCGGGGCGATAGAGGGTGCTGCGGGGCGCCGCCCCACACCCCGCTTGACGGAGGAAACCTTTTGTGGACAAAAGGGTTTCCCCCGGACCCCCTTCCAAAAAACTTTGGGAAAATTTTAGATTAAGTTTTAAACGCTTCTGTTCTACGAAAAAAACAACAAATTTTGTAGGGACCGACGTCCTCGGCGGTCCGTCCCACGGAATGAACATCAATCCCCGATATGGGGCCCCTGCCCCATAAGTGCGGTGGGAGTATGTGGGGCGCTGCCCCACACCCCGCTTGGCGGGGGAAACCTTTTGTGGACAAAAG
>JAFTME010000116.1 GCA_017452545.1 Clostridia bacterium
CGTCGAGCAGGAGATCTATGCCGCCGCCGTCGAGTCCTTCCGACAGAACACCGCCGATATTTATATGGACTGCCCCTCCAGAGAGCGCGCAGGCTGGCTGTGCGACAGCTTTTTCACCTCCCGCGTAGAATATGCGCTGACAGGAAAAAGCGTAGTCGAGCGAGCCTTCCTTGATAACTTCATCCGCGCCGAGCGCTTCCCCGGACTGCCCGAGGGAATGCTGCCCATGTGCTACCCCGCCGACCATCCCAACGGCGTTTTCATTCCCAACTGGGCCATGTGGTACGTCCTTGAGCTGGAGGAATATCTCAATCGCAGCGGCGACCGCGCGCTGATCGACCGCGCCAAGGATAAAATGCTCGCCCTTTACCAATTTTTTACCGCGTACGAAAATACCGACGGACTGCTGGAGCATCTTCCCTCCTGGGTCTTTGTCGAGTGGTCACACGCCAATAACCTTTGCCAGGACGTCAACTTCCCCTCCAACGCCCTCTACGCCGCTGTGCTGGATGCCCTCGATCACCTGTACGACCTGCCCGCGCTTCACCAAAAGGCAGAACGCATCCGCAGCTATATCCGTGCCCACGCGCTGCTGGATACCGGCTTTTTCTGTGATAATATGCTGCGCGGCGCCGACGGCACGTTGCATCTGTCGGGTGAGAGCACCGAGGTCTGCCAGTATTATATGTTCTATTTCGGCGTGGCAGCCCCCGATACCCATCCCGCGCTTTGGCGCATTCTCACCGAGCAGTTCGGTCCCGACCGCCAAGCCAAGGGACTCTACCCCGATGTCCATCCCGCCAATTCCTTCGTCGGTAACTACCTGCGCCAGGACCTGCTGTATCGCGCAGGCCGCCACGAGCAAATGCTCACCGAGATCAAGGGCTACTTCCACTATATGGCAAAGAAAACGGGGACCCTCTGGGAAAACGCAAGCGATTTTGCCAGCTGCAACCACGGCTTTGCCTCCCACGTCGCCGTCTGGCTGCTTGCTATACGCAATCCCTCTTAAATTGAACGTACAAAGGCACGGTGCCAATGGCGCCGTGCCTTCATTCTTTACAACCGATAAACGTAATTTTGCTTGCGAGGCTTGGGCGTCGGCAGTTCACCCTCTCTGTATCCTAAGATCAGATGACCAACGCCAATATAATCGCCATCGATCCCAAGGCGATTGAGCAGCGCCTTGCCCTCCTCGCTCTCAAACTCCTGCCGCGCACGATGGATCCAGCAGCTGTCCACCCCGACGGCGTGCGCCGCATTCATCAGATTGCCCAGCACCAGCGAGCCGTCCTCCACACAAGTCGGTACGCTGCGATCCGCCAACACGATAATGATCGTCGGCACACCGTAAAACGGGTCAGCATCGGGCGTCCCCATAATCTCGGCATTCATGCGGCGAAGCTGCTCTCGTACCTCGGCATCCTGCACAACGATCATCAAGGGAGATTGTAGTCCACGTCCCGTCGCGGCGTATCTCCCCGCCTCCAGAATGTCCTGCAGTGCCTGCTCGTCCACCTGCGTTTTCTGATAGCTCCGTACACTGCGCCGTGTCGTCAGCGCCGCTAAAACCTGCTCCTTCATGTTTAAATCTCCTCCCCGTTCAGTATTGCAACCGCTCTGCGGTATTTTTCCATTCGCTGCTGATCGCGCTCGGTCACCGAGGGCAAGCGACTCAGATCCATGTTGTGCCGAAGATCGGCTGCCTTGACCACCCTTGCCACGGGATGCGCCGCCACGCGGCGGATATAATCGAAATACTCTTCATCCTCCCCATGCGTCATGGTGCGTACCGCATCCAGCACCTCGGGCGCAAAATACGTCTCCAACAGCGCCTCGTCCACACAGGTATCCTCAAGCACATCGTGCAAAAGCGCCACCGTTTTTGTGATCTCGTCCTCACAAAATGAGCTCACCCGCACCGGGTGCTCAATATACGGCTTGCCCGCCTTGTCCTTCTGCCCCTCGTGATAGCGGGAGGCGATCAGATACGCACGGTCGATCGGGCTCTGCAGCACCGATAGCTTGAATTTCTCGTTGTTCTCCTGCAGTTGCTCAAACGTCACGGGCATAAAGCCATTGACGTCCACCCCCGCATTCAGCGCGTGATACTGTTTCAAAATCACCGTATATTCCGGTAAAACGTTGTTGTGAATGTGCCCGTGGATCAGATAGCCCGGCTTGGTCGAAAATTGCGGGCGGCTGTCCTCCCATTCCAACAGCGGATAGTGACACAGCGTCACGCCGCGCCCCGCAATACGGATTTTGGCATATTCCTGTATCTGCGTCGGCCACCCCTCGCACGGCGTCTGCTTGAGCCAGGATACGTCGTGGTTGCCTCGCAGTAAAATAATGTTCCCCTTGAGTGCCGCAAGATATTCCGGTGCCTTTTTCTTGGGCCAGATCATATCGCCAAGAACGTACACCGTGTCCCCATCCCTGACGCAACGGTTCCAGTTTTCAATCAGAGTGCGATCCATCTCCTGCACCGATGCAAAGGGACGATGGCAGTACTTCAAAATGGCGGCATGGCCCAAATGAAGATCAGCGGTAAAATAAACCATCCCGCACCTCACTCCCCAAGATAGGTAAAGCGCGGCATACATTTACCGTCGCGCTCGACCGTCTCGTTCCACATACAGGCAGGCCGAACCCAAACGTCGCCCTCGCCGTACAAGGCGCGGTAAACCACCATATCCTCACCGCTCTCCGAGTGCTTTGCGATCATCAGCACCCGGTATTCGTTTCCCTTGAAATGCCGGTAGCGCCCCAATAAAACCGTGCTCTGCATCCCGTGTCCTCCGTTTTCTGCTTGATACCCTCATTATATCACATTTCTCTTCCCTTTGCAATCCCCCATCACACGCGATCAAAAGATAAGCCGAGACTGCAAAAAATCCCTCATTTTTCGCAATAAAAGTCGAAATTGCGGCAATAACTGTCCTTGAAACCGCAAATATTGTCTTGATTTTGCTCTGTATATCCTGTATAATACAAACAAGAGCGGAGTAAACCGCCAAAATTCGCGTCCGAAAGGAGTCCAACGATGAAAACCAACCATTCCGTCTCCCGCCGCCGCATCGCGCGCCGTCTCGCAGCCCTGCTGCTGACACCGGCGTTGCTCTTTACCGCTATCCCTCTGCACACAGCAGCAGCCGGTCAAGCCAAAAGCAGCAAGGAGCTTGCTGTTGAGATCGCTGCCGAGGGTACCGTCCTTCTTGAAAACAACGGCGCTCTTCCGCTGCCCGCAGCAGCAAAGCTTGCCGTCTTCGGCACCAACCAATCCGGCACCTTTTATGCCGGCGGCGGTGGCTCCGGCGGCAGCAACACCACCGATATTCTGACCACCGCACAGGCCCTGAAGGCAGCGGAAAAGCAAGGAACGCTCTCGCTCTATGCCCCCCTGCTTTCCTTCTACGACGGTCTGACCGAGGAAAAGCTGCCCGGCGCCGACCTGCTTGACGGTGCCGCAGACTTCACCGATACCGCGCTCGTCTGCATCGGCCGATGGAGCGAGGAGGGCGTGGATCGCACACTCGCACACTACTACCTCTCCTCTGCAGAAAAAGCGCTGCTCTCCGCTGTCTGTGACCGCTTTGACAAGGTTATCGTCGCCATGAATATCTGCGCCGTCACCGACCTTGCGTGGGTGGAGGATTACAGCATAGACGCTCTGCTTGTCACCTGGATGCCGGGACAGTACGGCGCAGCCGCCCTGCCGCTGGTGCTCACGGGTGAGATCACCCCCAGCGGCAAGCTGGTCGATACCTTTGCCGACAGCTACGACGCCTACCCCACCGCCAAAAATTTCGGCGGTACCCACGTCGATTACGAGGAGGATATCTTCCTCGGCTACCGTTACTTTGAAACCTTCGACGACGCCTACGACCACGTCCTGTATCCCTTCGGCTACGGTATGTCCTATACCACCTTCGACCTGACCGATATCACCGTCACCCCGAACAAGAGCGCCGATACGGTCACCGTCAACGTAAAGGTCACCAATACAGGCACCGTCGCGGGCAAGGAGGTCGTGCAGGTCTACTTCGGACACCCGACGCAAAACCTCCTCGGCTATGCCGCCAAGGAGCTCGCCGCCTACCAAAAGACCGACCTGCTCGCCCCCGGGCAGTCACAAACGCTGACCATGACCTATGCGCTGAGCGACATGGCGGGCTACGACGATACGGGTAAGATCCAAAAATCCGCCTACATCCTTGAGAAGGGCGACTACCCCGTCTACGTCGGCACCTCGGTGCGCGACGTCGTCACCGCCGCCTCCATCACCGTCGAAAAAACGACCGTCACCGCACAGCTGACCGAATGTGGCGTGTCCGTCATGCAGCTGGAGCGCCGACTGCTTGCCGACGGCAGCTATGAGGAGCTGGAGCAGCGCCCGCCCGTCGAGGATGAGGACAGTGCAAACGTCACCGTCATCTCGGCCGTCGGCACCTCCATCCTTGAGGCAGAAAGCTACTACCGTTTGGAGGATAACGACTCCATCAGCATCAGCAACGGCGCGCTGCACGCCACACACCTTGGCGGCACGCTGTACTATACCATCGACGTCGAGCTGTACGACGAATATACCGTTTATATCAATACCGCACAGGGCGCCAACGTCGGCAAGGATTGCCTTAAGGTCTACGTGGATGGCGAGCTGCAAAGCAGTTTCCGTGTCGACATCGACGAAACGTCGGGCGGCTGGGAGGTTTACCGCTATTACCCCTGCGGCACGCTTGAGCTGGACGAAGGCAGACACACCCTGATGATCAAGATCCACAACGGCGCCATCGGCAATATGGAAAGCTTCCGTATCTGCTCTGCCACCGAAGAGGACGGCGAAAAATTTGACCTTGACAGCGTCAAGGCCGATAAGCCCATCTACGCGACGGGCTCCAGCTCCTTCTCTTCTTTGGATTACGACGCCACCACCAATCCCTCCCTTGCCACCGGCAACGGCTACCTTGAGGGGCTGCACCACGGCGGTACGCTCACCTATATCTTGTATGCCGAGCAAGCAGCCGACTATCTGATCCGCATCGGCTCCGCCTGCGGCAACGACGGCTCCGACAGTGCCATGAGCATTCAGATCAACGGCAGCCCCCAGCTGCACTTCAACCTGTCCACCAAGGGCGGTACCGGCGGTTGGAGCAGCTTTAAAGATATCAACTGCGGCTACGTTTCGCTCAATGCAGGTAAAAATGAATTCGTCATTATCCCCTCCGGTGGCGTCAACCTCGCCGACATTACGCTGGAGCGTCTGCCCGGCGCCCCCACGGGCAGCTACGACGATCGCCCCCAGGTCGACGAGAAGGATATCATTCCGCTCAGCGCCGTCTACGCCGACCGCACCAAAATGGATGCCTTCCTCGAGCAGCTGAACAACACCGAGCTGATGTCACTGGTGCAAGGCAAAATGCCCGCCTCCAACTGGGGCGACCTTGAGCGCTACGGCATCCCCAAGGGCACCCTTTCCGACTGCCCCTCAGGTCTGCGCGCATGCACCTAGTGGCCCGTCGCCGTCACCCAGGCGTGTACATGGAAAGTCCCGCTGATCGAGCAAATGGGACTTCACAGCGGCAG
>JAFTME010000117.1 GCA_017452545.1 Clostridia bacterium
AAGTATAGGCGTAGCCGGATAAACATCATTGCTTTTTGATTAAGTTTTTTGGAGGAGAGCGCGAGAGGAACCGTTTGTTCACAAAAGGTTCCTCTCGCAAAAAAGAACCATGAAAATTTTAGTAATATCGGATTTACATGCGAATATTGATGCGTTACGGGCGGTATGGGCGCGCGAGGGTGATGCGGACGTGGTATTATGTGCGGGAGACGTTGTCGACTGGGGTTTCCATCCGCACGAGACGATCGCCTGGCTCAAGGAGCGGGAGGCAATCTGCATTTGCGGCAATCACGACGTAGAGACGCTCAGGCTATATGACAGCGGTGTGCGCGAGGAGGTCGGCATGGAGACGACGTATGCGTCACACTGTGTCAACGCGATGACGGCAGAGGACGTTTCCTTTTTGCGGTCGCTGCCCGAGGTGGTCGTCAAGGAGCTTGACGGTATCACGTACTGCATGAAGCACTCGGTGACCATGCACGAGCGGACGAGCACGGTGCAGCAATATCTGGGCGAATACCGCTCCATTCCGACGTTTGCGACGCTATGGGAGTCGCTGACGGGAGGGCTTGCGGCCGCGGAGCGGCGGATCATTCTGGGTCACTCGCACATTTGCTACATTCTGCGCGCCATGGCGCACGAGTTTTATCTCAATCCCGGCAGCACGCACTATCGCAAGGGGCGGGATTCGGCTGCCAAGGGGGCGGATTACATGGTCATTATTGACGGAATTCCGCAGCTGCGGCACGTGGACTATCCGACGGCGCATTTGCGCGCACGAATTGAGGCGTCGAATTTCCCGCAGAACATCAAAACGCCGGCGCTGGTGTACGCGGGCTCGCATATTGATTAACCTGATTGCAGCAAGATATAGTACCCTCTCACCCGCTTCGCGGGAGCTCTCCCAAAGGGAGAGCCTTGTGGAAGCCTTACCCTATGAGGGCGGTGTCGGAGAAGCCGACAGAGAGGGTAGAAATAGGCGATATCAGTAAATATGAACGTAGAAAGGTGGTACTTATGAAAATATTAGTGATTTCCGATATTCACGCGAGTATTGATTCACTGCACGCCGTTTGGGAGCGCGAGAGCGACGCGGATGTGATTTTGTGTGCGGGAGACTTGACCGACTGGGGCTTCCATCCGCACGAGGTTATCTCCTGGTTGAGGGAGAAGGGGGCAATCTGCGTACACGGCAATCACGATCTGCATATTGTTCGCTTGTACGACAGCGGCAGACGCGAGGAGCCGGGCATGGAGACCAACTATTCCTCCTGGTGCGTCAATCATATGACCGACGAGGACGCCGACTGGCTGCGTGCGCTGCCCGAAACGCAGCACGTGACGGTGGATGGTATTGCTTACTGCATGCGTCATGCTGTGGAGGTGTGCGAGGCGGAGAATACCATTCGTGAGTATCTGGGCAAGTATATTTCCATTCCCATGTTCGATCAGCTGTGGACTCGGTTTGGCGGCAGCCGCGAGGTCGAGCTGCATCGTCTGGTGTTGGGACACTCGCACAACTGCTACACGCTGCAGGCGAGATGGAATGAGTTGTATCTCAATCCCGGCAGTATGCATTACCGCTTGGGCGGAAACGCCGGTACGCACGGCGCGGATTATATTACCATCGTTGACGGAGCGGTGACGCTCAAGCACGTGGATTATCCGACGGCGCACCTGCGCGAGCTGCTGGAGACGACCAATTTCACCGAGGAGATCAAGCGCCCGGCGCGTGTTTATGCAGGCTCTGAAGTTGATTGAATGAATATTCATGAATAATTCTGCATATATTCAAAAATTATGCTTTAATTTTTGATATTTTGAATAAAAATTGAAAAATTTCGATTTTTATTCAAAAAAGGGGTTGACAAACGGGGAGGAGCGTGGTATAATTGCTCCATCATCAAGAGGGGATCGAAAACACCCCCCGTTTGAACCAAAGAAAGGTAGGTTTTTTATCATGAAAAAGGTTTTGAGTTTGGTACTGGCAATGCTGATGCTGCTGGGTACGCTGGGTCTGACGGCTTGCGGTGCAAGCTACAACACGGTTGACGACATTAAGGCTGAGGGCAAGCTGGTGATGTACACCGAGGCAGGCTTTGCTCCTTACGAGTTCGTTTATAACAATGAGATCGTTGGCGTTGACGTTGAGATCATGAAGGCTGTTGCCGCAAAGCTTGGCGTTGAGCTGGTTATTGAGGACGTTCTGTTTGACACCATCACCACCTCTGTTGGTAACGGCAAGGCTGATGCGGGTGCTGCGGGCATCACCATCACGGCTGAGCGTGCAGAGGAGGTTGACTTCTCCGTTCCTTACACCTCCACCGAGCAGTACATCATCGTTGCTGCAGACAACGCAGACATTACCAACGCTGAGGAGCTCAAGGGCAAGAAGATCGGCGTTCAGCAGGGTACGACCTCTGACTTTATGGTTGAGGGTCTGATCTCCGACGGTACGCTGGCAGGTGCTACGCTGACTCCTTACGATGCTCCTGCAGTCGCAGCTGCATCCATCGGCAAGATCGACGCAGTCGTTACCGACAAGCTGACCGCACAGATCATCGTGGACGGCAGCAACGGTGCCTACAAGACCTTCCCCTGCGTAAAGGCTGACGGCTCTGCTGTGGCTGAGGTTGAGGAGTACGGTGTTGCCGTTGCCAAGGGCAACGAGACGCTGCTGGCAGTGATCAACGAGGTTCTTGAGGATCTGATCGCACAGGGCAAGATTGCTGAGTGGGAGTCCTACTACAACGATCTGGCTGCTACCGTTGAAGAGTAATTTACAACAGGATATGGGAGGGGCAGCTCCGCGCTGCTCCTCCCGATTGCCGCTTATATGTGCGGCAAAAAATATAATACAGGAGAGAAGTATTCGTGAATTTTTTGATCCAAGGCTTTGAAAAGACCTTTATCCGTGAGGATCGCTATTTGATGTTCCTTGAGGGTTTGGGTATGACGCTGCTGATCGCTTTTTGTGCGACGCTGATCGGCGTTGTGATCGGTGCGCTGATCGCCATCGTCAAGACCATACATAAGCAGACGCACAAGCTGGGACTGCTCAACGCGATCTGCGAGGTGTATACCACCGTCATCCGCGGTACGCCTATCGTCGTACAGCTGCTGATCATGTACAACATTATTTTCGTTTCGTCCACCAACGCCGTGGCTGTCGGTATTATCGGCTTCGGTATCAACTCGGGTGCCTATGTGGCGGAGATCATCCGTGCGGGCATCAATGCGGTCGACATCGGTCAGACCGAGGCGGGTCGTTCGCTGGGTCTTTCCGGCGGCGTGACCATGCGTGCCATCGTACTGCCGCAGGCGATTAAGAACGTGCTTCCTGCCATTGGTAACGAGTTTATTTCGTTGCTCAAGGAAACGTCCGTTATCGGTTTCCTTGGTGTCATTGATCTGACCAAGGCGGCGCAGCGTGTTATTTCCCGTACGATGGATGCGTATTTCCCCTATATTTCGATCGCGCTGATCTATCTTGCGGTGGTTTGCGTGCTTAACTACTTTGTAAAGATGCTGGAAAGGAGGCTTGCCAAGAGTGACAGAGGCTAATATGAACGGCGCGGCAACGCCGCTGATCCGTGTGGAAGGACTCAAAAAGAGCTTTGTCAAGGACAAGATGGTGCTTGACGGGCTGGATTGTGTGATCAATCGCGGCGAGCAGGTCGTCGTGATCGGTCCTTCGGGCGGCGGAAAGAGTACATTTCTCCGTTGCCTGAATATGTTGGAGGTGCCCACGGGCGGCTCTATCTACATTGACGGGGAGGATATTACCGCCAAGGGTGTCAATCTGGACAAGGTACGCATGCGGATGGGCATGGTATTCCAGCATTTCAACTTGTTCCCGCATTTTACCGTGCTCAAGAACATTACCTATGCGCCGGTGCAGCTCAAGCTGCAGACGCCGGAGGAGGCAGAGGAGAACGCGATGCGTCTTCTGCGTCGTGTCGGTCTTGAGGACAAGGCACATGCGTATCCCAGCCAGCTTTCGGGCGGACAGAAGCAGAGAATTGCCATCGTCAGAGCGCTGGCGATGAACCCCGAGATCATGCTGTTTGACGAGCCGACCTCGGCGCTTGACCCCGAGATGGTTGGCGAGGTTCTGGACGTTATGAAGGAGCTTGCCAAGGACAACATGACCATGGTGGTGGTCACGCACGAGATGGGCTTTGCCCGTGAGGTGGCTGACCGTATTCTGTTTATCGATCGCGGTGTTATTCTGGAGGAGGCGACTCCCGACGAATTTTTTGCAAATCCCAAGGAGGAGCGCACCAAGGAATTCCTTGCCAAGGTGCTGTGATCCATTCGCCCGCAGGGCTGTTGCCCTGCGGGTGTTTTTTATGCAGTGTACAAGAAATCAAGGCGGGAGAATGATTTTTTGGGTTGGAAACATTGACAAGGCAGAGGTTTTTTGGTAAAATATAGGTAAATTACAGGGCGTGGCGCGGCGAAACGCGGCACGAGAAAGGACTTGTTTATGGAGAATGTAAATCCCAAATATCAAGCTCTGTTTACCCCCTGGCGCATTGGCAACGTGGAGATCAAAAACCGCATTGTCATGTGTCCGATGGGCGGTACGTCGCTCTTTGGCTGGTTTGAGCTGGGCGGCTGCCACTTCGACAAGGAGGCGGCAAAGCTGTTTCTGGAGAGAGCGAACAACAACGTCGGTCTGATCAGTCCCGGTATCGCGCCGCTGCGCGACACCTTCTGGGGCAAATGGCTGTGGCAGAACCCCAAAATGTTTGACGAGCTCAAGGTCTTTATGGAAGAGATCCACAAGACGGGCGCAAAGCTGTTTGTTCAGCTGACGGCGGGTATGGGGCGCTCCTGGGCGATCACCGAGCTGGTGGCGCCGCTGCACAAGAACAAATTTACCCGTGCGCTGCTCAAGCCCATTCTGGACACCAGTCACGAGCTGGCATCTCCCAGCCCTCAGCCCTCTCGCTGGGCGCACGACATTGAGTGCCCCGAGATGACGGTGGAGCAGATCCATGAGATCATTGAGGCGTTTGCCAAGACGGCAAAGCTGTGCCGCGATGCGGGCGTGGACGGTGTAGAGGTACACGCGGTACACGAGGGTTACCTTCTGGATCAGTTTGCCATTGAATTTTTCAACAAGCGCACCGACGACTACGGCGGCAGCTTTGAGAACCGCTATCGCTTTGCGGCAGAGGTCGTCAAGGCGATCAAGGAGGCGTGCGGAGAGGATTATCCCGTATCGCTGCGCTATTCGGTAGAGTCCAAGATGAAGGGCTTCTGCGAGGGGGCGATGCCCGGCGAGGAATACACCGAGGTGGGACGCGGCATGGAGGAGTCCGAGAGGGCTGCCAAGTATCTGCAGGATGCGGGCTACGATATGCTCAACGCCGACAACGGTACCTACGACTCGTGGTACTGGGCGCATCCGCCCATGTACATGCCGCAGAACTGCAATCTGGAGGACGTTGCGCACATCAAGCAGTTTGTGGATATTCCCGTGGTTTGTGCCGGACGCATGGAGCCTGACGTAGGTGCAGAGGCGGTTGCGGCGGGCAAGATCGACGGTGTGGGCGTTGCACGTCAGTTCCTGACCGATCCTGCTTGGGTGACCAAGCTGATCGAGGACCGACTGGAGGACATCAAGCCTTGCATTTGCTGTCACGCGGGATGCTTTAACTTCTCCTCGTCCAAGGGACACGCCAACACGCAGGATCTGACCGACACGATGGGACTGGCGCGCTGTGCGCTCAATCCCGAGACCATGCAATCCAAAAAATACAAGCTGGAGCCTGCCAAGAAGAAAAAGAAGATCGCGGTTATCGGCGGCGGTATCGGCGGTATGGAGGCAGCGATCGTTTGTGCCAAGAGAGGACACAGCGTGACGCTGTATGAAAAGAGCGACAAGCTGGGCGGTGTCTTCATTGCTGCGGCGGCACCCTCCTTCAAGGAGAAGGACAGAGCGCTGATCGCATGGTACATTCGTGAGCTTTCCAAACTGCCGATTGAGGTTAAGATGAACACCGAGATCACCGACGTCAAGGCGCTGGATGCCGACGAGGTGATCGTGGCAACGGGTGCGACTGCCAAGCGCGTTACGATTCCGGGTGCGGACAAGGCGGTTGAGGCGGTTGACTTCCTGCTGGGCAACAAGCAGGTGGGCGAGCGTGTCGTTGTGATCGGCGGCGGTCTGACCGGCTGTGAGATCGCTTACGAGCTGTATCTGCAGGGCAAGAAGCCGACCATCGTGGAGATGCAGGACGATCTGATCACGACGCCCGGGATCTGTCTTGCCAACACGTCGTATCTGCGTGATTTCTTTAAAACCAACCACGTGCCGGTATATTTGGAGACGTCGGTGAGCGAGATCGGCGACGGCAAGGTGGTGCTCAAGGGCGCACAGGGCGCATTTGAGGTTGAGACTGACAGTGTGATCCTGTCCGTCGGCTACAACCCTGCGCCGATCGCCAAGAAGAGCGGCAAGGTGCACGTGATCGGTGACGCGGCAAGCGTCGGCAATTTGCGTACCGTTATCTGGGGCGCTTGGGATGTTTGCATGAAGATTTGATGGGAATGTGGGGCGCTGCCCCACGAGCCCCCGATGCCGCTGTATAAAATAAAAACGTATCACCCCTAAATTAAAGTTTTTGAGGGTTTCAAGGGAACTTTTTTCAAAAAGTTCCCTTGATGGGGTGTGGGGCAAAGCCCCACGCTCCCCCCCTCCTCGTAACAAGAAAGGAGAAAACGCTATGATTCTCACACAAGAGCAGCAGGCGATTCTTGACGGCAGCAAGGGTGAAGTGCTTGCCAAGGTCATGAAGACGCTGGTGATGTACGGCGATGCGTTTGGTGCCGAGAGAATGGTGCCCGTAACGTCGAAATACAATCATTTGGTAACCTCGTTCGGATTGAAGATGATGACGCCCGTTTTCAATTTGATGCAGCAGCTGATCGATGCCGGGGTGGTATCGAGTCAGCAATTTTCCGTAGATCCGCGCCCGGTCGATCCCGACGTGCCTGCCAACTTTTTGCAGAAGCTGATCTTTACCAAGATCATGTATGCGACGCAGGATTTCTACGAGGGGCAGCTGCAGAAGCTGGGTCTGATGGACGAGGATGCGTTTACCTGCACCTGCTACATGGATGAGGTAGGCAACAAGCCCGAGAGAGGTGACGTGCTGTCCTGGGCAGAGTCCAGCGCGGTCGTTTACGCCAACTCGGTGCTGGGTGCGCGCTGCAACAGAAACTCGGGTATCATTGATATTATGGGCTCGATTGCGGGCTTTGTTCCCGAATTCGGTCTTTTGACCGACGAGGGGCGCCGCGCGACCTGGATCGTGGAGATCAAGACGACCAAGAAGCCGGAGGCGCAGCTGCTGGGCTCTGCCATCGGTATGAAGGTGATGGAGGCGGTGCCTTACATCAAGGGCCTGGACGCATGGCTCGGCAGCGAGCTGGACGATGCTGCTTGCACGTATCTCAAGGATTTCGGTGCGGCGACGGCATCCAACGGTGCGGTTGGTCTGTATCACATTGAAAATCTGACGCCCGAGGCAAAGGAGCAGGGCGAGGCGCTGATCGCCGAGGGGGCGCAGGTCTACGTTGTGGACGACGCCGAGCTGGAGCGCGTTTATCGCAGCTATCCCGTGATCTGGAAAAATCCCGATGCCAAGCCCAAGCTGTGCTTTATGGGCTGTCCGCACATGAGTCTGGAGCAGCTCAAGAACTGGACGGACAAGGTGGAGACCTCGCTGCGTGAGGCAGGCAACAAGAAGGTGCTGATCCCGACCGTATTTACGGCGTCTCCTGCGGTGCTCAAGGAGTTTGAAAAGACGGAGTATGCAGCAAGACTCAAGGCAACGGGTGTCATTACCTCCTACATTTGCCCGCTGATGTATATGAACAATCCGCTCTGCGGCAAAATGCCTGTCATTACCTCGTCCAACAAGCTGCGCACCTATACGACGGCGCGCTACTATACCGACGATGAAATTCTTGCACAGATCACGAAGGGAGGGGCAAAGGCATGAGAACATTCAAGGGAAGAGTGATCGCTCCGGGAAGCGTTAAGGCTGAGGCTCTGGTCTCCCACGGCGGTCTGAACACGCTGGCATCCTTCCAGAAGGCGCTGCAGTTTGGCGACAAGACGGCGACCTGCGGCGACCAGAACAACCCCGATCTGTACGGCAAGCAGATGCTGGGCAAGGCGCTTTGTCTGCCCATGACCATCGGCTCGACGACGGGTGGCTTGGTGCTCTACTGCGCTTGTGCGATGAAGCGTCAGCCTGCTTGCATGCTGTTCTCCAAGCCGATCGATTCGCTGGCGGCAGCGGGTGCGATCCTGGCAGACGTTTGGCTGGATGACGTTTCCATGCCCGTTGTGGACAGCCTGGGCGATGAGTTTTTGGACTACGTCAAGGACGGCATGACCATTACGGTTACGGACGACGGCGAGGTTATTGTAGAATAACGGATGCGATGGCGGATCGATACTACGGTGCCGATTCGCCTATTTTATGTAAAATTTATAAATAAATTGAAAAAAATTTATAAAAACTATTGAAAATTGTCGCAATTTATGATAAAATCACGGCAAGAGGACAAGCGATAGCGGCTTTTTGTCGGTCGTTGATCGTCGGTCGTCGGATAGCGCCACAGAAATGTACGGGAAATTTCGCAGGACAGTGAAAACAGACAACCCTTTCCAATCTTTGATCACAAGGAGGAATCGTATGTTATTTGTTATTTTGTTCGTACTTGAGGGCTTATGTGCCGTGGTGGAGATTTGGTTTACCATCTTTCTGATCACCGCATTCAGAAGCAAAAAGCCGGCACCTGCTGCGGCGAGGACCATGGCTGCGCCCGTTGCTGTGGCAGCGGCGCCTGCGCAAGAGGAGGAAGAGCCGCTGGTATTGCCCGAGATCGTTGACCACATTGACGCGGAGCACGCGGACGAGATGCTGAGTGACCGTGTGGCGATGGCGTTTATGATCGTTGAGGAGAAGGGTCCCAAGACCGAGGGCGAGCGCGACTACGTCAATATCGGCGATATTGATACGGCGTTCGAGGCGGGTGAGGAAATCACGCTGGCGCGCCTGCAGGAGCGCGGTATGGTTTCGCCCAAGATCAAGCGCGTTAAGATCCTGGCGGACGGTATGCTGACCAAGGCGTTTACCGTTCGTGCTCACAGCTTTTCCATTCAGGCCGTGAAAATGATCGAGCTGACGGGTGGAACTGTCATTAAAATCCGATAATTGGGTATGCTCTTTGATGCGGGGAGACCGCTTCTGCTGTCATATCTTTGAAATTTTTCCCGAGGGGCGGTTGCCGTTATGCGGCAACCGCCAACATATCGGGAACTTTTTACTTGAGGAGTCAGTTTATGGTAAAGATCAGCTGGAAAACTTGTTTGAAGGTGGCATCGGCGGCGTTTTTGCTGTTTCTCGCCATTCATTATTGGACGTGGCTGGAGCGCTCGGCGGCGTTGCTGCTGGACGCGCTCGGAGCGCTGCTGCTGGGAATCGCCATTGCTTACGTGGTCAACATTCTGATGAGCTTTTACGAGCGGCATTATTTTCCGCGGCGGTCGCGGCGGCGCCTTGTGGCGCGCACGCGCCGACCGGTATGCATGCTCGGCGCGATAATCACGCTGTGCGGCGCGATCGCTCTGATCGTTTGGTTGGTGGTGCCGGAGCTGTGGCAATGCATTGTTTTTCTCGCAGAGGAGATCCCTCCCTTTTTCTACCGGCTGCTGAACGATCAGGCGGTGCAGGAGGCGCTGCCGCAGTCGGTGCTGGAGCAGCTGCAGTCGATCGACTGGTGGTCGGTCGTTGAGGCGGTATCCGAGTTTTGATCAATGGGCTGGGCAGCGCGGCGGGCGC
Organism: Clostridia bacterium; assembly: GCA_017452545.1. Lineage (GTDB taxonomy): Bacteria > Bacillota > Clostridia > Oscillospirales > CAG-272 > SIG644. Next base: position 9,870 of record JAFTME010000117.1, read on the forward strand.
CGTGGTCAGCACGGTATCGGGACTGTTTTCCGGTATTGTCAGCGTTGTTCTGGGTGTTGTATTTGCCATTTATCTGCTTGCGGACAAGGATCGGCTGGCAGGGCAGGCAGATCGGCTGATGCGCAGCTATCTGTCGCGCAGGTGGCTGGAGCGCGTTCGCTACGTGCTGTCGGTGCTCAACGAGAGCTTTCACAAGTTCATTGTCGGGCAGGTGACGGAGGCGGTTATTCTGGGTGTGCTTTGCACACTGGGAATGCTGCTGTTCCGCTTCCCGTATGCGGCGATGGTCGGGTCGCTGGTCGGATTTTCGGCGCTCTTTACCGTTGCGGGTGCGTATATCGGCGCTGCTGCGGGGGCGATCATGATGCTGACGGTTTCACCGCTCAAGGCACTGCTGTTTTTGGTGTTTATCGTGGTGCTGCAGCAGTTGGAGGGCAATCTGATCTATCCGCGTGTCGTGGGCAACTCGATTGGGCTGCCTGCCATCTGGGTGTTGGTAGCGATCTCGGTCGGCGGTGGACTGTTCGGCATTCTCGGTATGCTGCTGGGAGTACCGATCACGGCGACGCTGTACCGATTGCTGCGTGAGGATGTGATGCGACGGGAGGCGCAGCGTGCGGCAAGCGTACCGCGCGGAGAAGCGCTCGAAGCGGAGCCCAAGGCGGCGGACGTGTCGGCAGAGTCGGGCACGGCACAGCCGGAGAAATAAATATTGCGAGGAGCTTGCACAGGCGGCTCCTCGCAAATTTTTGCGGTGTTTGGACGGTCGGGTTATAGTTTTTTTATTTTTTTGCAAAATAATATTGATTATTTTTCAAAAATGTGGTACAATCAATCGATTATGTGTTTTGACGAACGCTTGAGTGTTTCCGCGGAACGCGAACGGCGAAGAAAGGAGTCTTCATGGAAATTTTAATCGAAAGTATTGAATGGCTATTCACCAACGAAAACGGCTGGAAGTACGTGGTGATGTGGGCGATCGGCGGCTTGCTGATCTATCTTGCCATCAAAAAGGAGATGGAGCCGACGCTGCTGCTGCCGCTGGGCTTTGGTACCATCATGGTCAATCTGCCCTTTTCGGGGGCGCTTGGCGAGTTTATCGTGGACGGAGCAGGAAACATTCTGCGCGATCCTGTGACGGGAGGCATTCTCTTTGAGGAGGAGGGCGCTCTGACCACGCTGTTCAACGCCGGTATTGCGAATGAATTGTTCCCGCTGATCCTGTTTATCGGTATCGGCGCGATGATCGATTTCGGTCCCGTGCTGTCCAACCCCAAGCTGATGATCTTCGGTGCGGCGGCACAGTTCGGTATTTTTATGACGATGAGCCTGGCTGCCATTTTCTTTGATCTGCCCGATGCGGCTTCGATCGGTATCATCGGTGCGGCAGACGGTCCTACTGCTATCGTCGTTGCCAACAAGCTGAAGTCTCAGTATCTGCCCGCCATCATGGTTGCGGCATACTCTTATATGGCGCTCGTTCCCATCATTCAGCCGCCTGTCATCAAGCTGCTGACGACCAAGAAGGAAAGAATGATCCGTATGCCCTACAAGGGGAAGGAGATCTCCAAGACGACGAGAATTCTGTTTCCCATCATTATCACCATTGTTGCCGGCCTGGTTGCGCCCTCGTCGGTTGCGCTGGTTGGCTTCTTGATGTTCGGTAACTTGATCCGCGAGTGCGGCGTGCTGGATTCGCTGTCTGAGACGGCGCAGAAGGTGTTGGCTAATCTCGTTACCATTTTCCTCGGCCTTACCATCGCATCTCAGATGGAGGCTACGGCATTTTTGAAGTGGGAGACGCTGCTCATCCTGGGCCTGGGTCTGTTTGCCTTTATCTTTGACACGGCGGGTGGTGTGCTGTTTGCTAAGCTGCTCAACCTGTTCCTCAAGGAAAAGATCAACCCCATGATCGGTGCTGCGGGTATTTCGGCGTTCCCGATGTCGGGACGCGTGGTGCACAAGATGGGTCTTGCGGAGGATCCGCAGAACTTCCTTCTCATGCACTCGATCGGTGTCAACGTTTCGGGACAGATCGCGTCGGTGATTGCCGGTGGTCTGATTCTGAGCTTCTTCGCATAAGGAGGTAGTTGGATATGAGTATTTTTGAGAATATCAGCTGGGATCGCTTTTTCAATTCGCTGCAGTATATGTGGCAGGGCATGCTGTGCATTTTCATCGTGATTGCGGTGATCATCGTAAGCATTATGCTGTTGGGCAATCTGACAGCGAAAAAGCCCAAGGACGATCTTGAGAAAAACCAATAACGCGAACAAAGGGTGGAGCCGCTGCACGGGAGTGTGGCGGCTCCTTTATTATCAATATTTTTGTGTAAAAACCGGAAATTATCTTGACGATAACTAATTTTTATGGTACAATACAAACGTTAATATTACGGTAAAATATTACCGCCAATAAAGAAAGGAACATACGATCATGAAGAATGGTATGCTGCTGCGTTTGCTGGCGCTTATGCTGGCAATGCTGATGGTGCTGGGCTCCGTGGCGCTCGTGTCCTGTGCAGACGATCAGGACAAGGACGAGGACAAGGATCCGGTGACCGATCCCGAGGACGATACCTCGGGTGATGATGCGACCGATCCCGAGGACGAGCGTTTGCCGCTCGACCTTCCCGATGCCAATTACAACGGCGCGGAGGTTCACTTCCTGGAGTGGTCTGCCGGCGGACAGGTTGACGTGGGTTACAACTGGATTCCGTGGGAGGACATTGCGATCGAGGACTACGATGGTGATATTCTGAATACTGCGATCTACGAGCGCAATTCCTATGTTGAGGAAACGTACGGCGTGACCATCACCAAGGAATATAAGAGCGTTGACCAGGACTACGGTACGGCACTTCGCAACAACGCAAAGACGGACGACGATGAATACCAGGCAATGACCATGCGTACGCTGAGCATTACCTCCTTTATTCTGGAGGAGCTGATGGCCAACATGTATGAGATGGACAACATTCACAGCGATATGCCTTGGTGGAACCAGGACTCGGTTGCGTCCTTTACGCTGGGCTCCACGCTGTATTTTGCAGCGCCCGAGCTGCTGCTGCGCGACAAGGGTGCGGCTGCTGCGCTGTATTACAACTCCCAGATCGCGATCGACCACGGCATTGATGATCTGTATGATCTTGCCAAGGCAGGCGAGTGGACGTGGGAGCACATGATCGAATATTGCGAGCAGGTTTCTGCCAGCCTGGATGCAGACGAGCTGATGAACTCAATGGAGGACCGTTGGGGTCTGATCGGCTCGGATTCCGACGTATTCCGTATTTTCAGCGCAACGGGCTTTAAGTTCGCGCACATTGACGAGGACGGTCTGATCGCGTATGATTTCGGCGACGAGGAGTCCATTCTCAAGATGCAGGAGGTCTTCGAGAACTTTATTTACGCAGACTTCTTTGCACACAATGAACTGTTGCCCTCCGGTAAGTTCTCTACGCTGGAGCAGTTTATGAACGACCGCGGTCTGTTTGCCATCGGCGGCGTCAGATCGGTCAACCAGCTGCGCAGCATGGAGACGGACTACGGTGTGCTTCCCATTCCGAAGTACGATGAGGATCAGGAGGATTATGCTTCTTTGGTTTGGGTTCATGACGACAGTGCGCTGGGTATTCTGGCGGCTGCAAAGAACCCCGATATGGTTGCGCTGGTTGTTGAGGCGATGAGCTACTACAGCTGGTACAACGTATATCCCAAGTTCTACGATACGGTTATCCTGGGTAAGTCTACCCGTGACCAGCAGTCCAAGGAGATGCTGGAGATCGTCTTCCGCACGAGATTGTACGATCCCGGTCAGTATTGGGACAGCGGCACCGGTTGCTCCGGTATTCAGACTACCTATCTGCGTTTGCCCAAGACGGGTGAGTCCAACATCGCTTCCATCTGGGAGTCCTACAAGAGCGCGGTTGAGATTCGCTTTGAGGATATCAACTCGCTGATTGAGGAAAGCATGCAGTAAAACAAACGAATAAAAAGTGCCGGGGTGTTTCACAGAAATGTGAAACACCCCTGCGGTTTATGCCTTGGGGGTCATTCCAGCACGACCATCTGATGGCAGTCGACGGTGGGAACGGTGAGAGTGACGCTTTGTCCGTTTTTCTCCATTGGAAGCTCGGTCATCTGCGGCGCGAGGTAAGCGCGGCGGACGGGGCGGGGCAGGCGAAGCGTCAGAGTGATGTTATGCAGCGGGATGATATCCTCGATGATCTCGACGCCGTTGCCGCGGCGGACGGGGGAGGCGTAGAGCAGGTGGCAGACGTAGCGCGCATGGGCGGGCTGTTCCATCAGCGTCAGGACGCCTTGCGCGGGGAGGCTCGTTTCTGCCGTTTTATTTTGTGTGAGCAGGAGCGAGAGGGCAAGCTGGACCATGCGCTTATCGATGAGGATGCCTGTAGCGGCGTAATCACGGAAGACGTCGTAGGCGATGTAGATGCCGTCCTTTCCCTCGGAGATGGCAACACCTGCGGGGGGAACGTCGACGTTATTGGGGGTATGCTGATGCGAGCAGAAATGCTCGGCGGTACGGTTGAAGTAGGGATTCTCCATCATGGCGTGCGCGATGCCGCCCTCGGCAAGGGAGGTGCGATGTGCCTGACCGTACATGACGTAGGCGGTATCCTCCATGTTGTCGTAGGGGGTGACGGGGCGCAGGTAGGTGGGGTGATAGTCGCTCTTGCCGCCGTAGGTAACGCCGAGGTCAAAGGCGAGGGCACTGCCGTCGGCGGTGAGGGCGGAGTCGCCCGTTGCGAGCAGCTTGCCGCCGCCGTCAACGAACTGCTGCAGCTTTTGCTGCAGAGCGGGCGTCATGCGTGCGACGTCGGGAAGGATGATAACGTGGTAGGGGGAGAAGTCCGACTCGAGGTCGAGGACGTCGAACAGGATATGGCTCTCCAGCAGAATGCGGGCGGCACCGGCATCGGTGGCGGTGTTGCTTGAGGAGCGGGCACCGTGATATGCCTCGGCGGACAGCAGGCCGACGTCGGAGACGGCGCGGACGCCGTCAAGCCACGGCTCCTTTTGCTCGATCTCGGCGTATGCGCTGCCGATCAGGCGGTAGGTCGCTTCCTCCATTTTGCCGGAGGGATGAAGCTGATCGCCGATGGAGCATTTAGCGCCGCAGGCGACCGAGAGAGCAGCCTCATAGCGCAGGGCGTTGGGATGCTTGAAGCCGCCGAACTCGCCCCAGGAGCGGTGGAATTTGCCCGTCATACCGAGGTAATCCACACCGAACTGCTGGACGTAGCGAGCGGAGAGGGGGAAGTGGTCATAGCCCCAGCCGCCGGTGGGCAGGGACTCCAGCTCATAGTGGGTGCTCATATTGGCGAGGTCACGTCTGCCGCGGGTGATATGGCCGCTGTTATGGAAGACGTGGATGGAGGGGTCGGTTTCGTCGACCGTTTCACGGATGCGGCGGGCGTAGGTGGCGTGCGTTTCCTCTGCCAGCGCCATGATATTGGCGGGATCCTCGGGATCAAGGCCGCGATCGCGCAGCGTTTGCTGGCAATGGCTGCACCAGCAGGGCTGGACGCCGACGATGTCAAAGAACAATCCGTCGATGCCGAGCGGTGCGTATTTTTGACAGACCTCGCGGGTCTGGGCAATGAGCAGGTCAAGGTAGGGGGAGTTGAAGCACAGGCGATGATAGCCCGGGCGGGTAAAATCGTTGGGAGAGGAGGTCAACCCGCGCTCCTCATAGCTGCGAATGATCCATTCGGGATGCTCGTGTGCGGCGTGCTCATCGTGGCCTGCCGAGATATAGATGGGGGCGCGGACGCCGATCTCGTGGGCTGCCTCGATCTGGGCGGTCAGCAGCTCGAAATCCCCGAGGGTGGGGTGCATTTTATTGGCTTCGGTTTTATGGTATGCCCAGCCGTGGTGGCATTTGGAGAACACGGTGATAGAATCGACGTGGCCGATGCGCAGGGCATTCTGGAATTGCTGTTTATCAAAGCGGGCGCCGACGCCGGGAACGTGCTCGCCGGTGTGGAAATCAAGGTGGACCTGACGAAATCTCATGGTATGTCATCCTTTCTCTCTTGTAATGATGGGGATTTTGCGGATATATCATTGTAACACACATGGGGGCGCTTGGCAAGAGGTTGCAGGAAAAAAGCACAAAAACATTGACAGAGTTTTGGCAACATGGTATAATGAACTATCGAAACTATCACGGAGGGAACCCTATGAGAAAACAAAGACGCTCGGCTCTGTTGTTTGCACTTTTTTGCGGTGTGATGCTGCTTTGCGGTGCTATGATCGGCTGCTCACACGAGGAGGTACCGAAGGTGCCGGATGCGGATGAAAAGCCGCCGCAGGAGGATCAGGGCGAAATGCCCGACACGCCTGCAGAGGAGCAGCCGGGATACCCCGGGGAGGCGTATGCCGAGGCGCAGGAGACGATCACCGATTATCTGCGCGTATACGGAAGAACGCCTGTGGTGGATGGCAAGCTGACCATGTATTGGACCAACAGCGGCTTTTCCTTCCGATTTTACGGAACGGGTGTCAAGGCAAGGCTGACGCCGAGCTCGACCAATCCGACCTATTATGGATATCTGAAGGTGTTTATTGACGGGAAATTTTCTCCTCATGCGACGGTTTGTGTCAACAAGGCGGGAACCTTTACGCTGGCGGAGGGCTTGCCCGAGGGAGAACATACCATTGAGGTGCGAAAGAGAAACGAGGCCATTTACGGTGACAGTGCAACGATCGCGTTGGAGCATTTGGAGGTCATTGGCGGTGGATTCTGCAAGACCGCGCCGAAGGAGCCGTCGCTGACCATTGAGGTCATCGGTGACTCGATTACCGGCGGCTTTGGCAACATGGTCAGTGACAATTCCGGTAATTTCACGACGGCAACACAGGACGGTACGCGCACGTATGCGGCGCTGGCGGCGCGGGCACTTGGTGCCAATGCATCGGTTCTTTCCCGCAGCGGTATTTGCTATGTGACGGGAAGCGACCGCGATTCGATGTATCCCTTCTATACGCAGACGGCGGCGCTGCCCGGCAAGAGCGCGTCGGTCGACTACTGGGATTTTGATGCCAATCCCGTGGATGCGGTGGTCATCAATTTGGGTACCAACGACACGGGGGCTCGCATTGACGGCAAAGCCATTTCGGCGGCGCAATACACCGAGCACGCGGTGGAGTTTATCAAGCTGGTACGGGCGAAAAATCCGGATGCGATGATCGTTTGGGCATACGGTATGATGACGCAGAGTCGCGGTGACTGCATTGCGGCGGCGGTCAAGCAGCTCAACGATGAGGGCGACAGCGACGTCTTTTATCTTTCTTTGCCGACCATGAGTGCGGCGAAGGAGGGTGTGGGCACGCACGGGCATCCGAGCTATCTGTCGCATCTGAAGGCGGCGGGTGTGCTGGCGGAGTTTTTGGCAGACGAGCTGGGAGCAACGGTGGATCGCGGTGTGATGCTGGCGGCGCTTTGCGAATTTGCCGAGGATTACTGGCTGACGAATGTTGAGGGCTACGTGGCGGTGAGCGTTGAGGCGCTGCAGCGCGCGGTAGACGAGGCGCAGGCGCTGGTAGCGGCGGGTGCGACCGATGAGCAATATGCAGCGGCGACCGATGCCATTTACACGGCGCGTGATCGGCTGGCGTCGGATGAGGATTATTCGGACGAATATATCGTGATCGACGGCTGCGACGACAAGGGCGCGTGGTCGCTCAACGGTAAGAAAAACGTTGGGATTGACAAGGCGTCGGCGGTGGTCGGCGAGGGCTGCTTCAGCACGACGGGCAACGGGTGGATCAACTTTATGAACACCTCCGGGGCGCTGGAGGTGGAAATGCCGGAGGACTGGCAGAAGTGGTATATTGAAATGTGGATGTACATTGACGATCCCTCGGCGCTGACGAACGGATGCAACATTGAGATCTCGCAAGAGGTTGACAAGGTGGAGTTTGCTTGGGACATCAAGGGCTTGGGGCTTAAGAGCGGTTGGAACTGCTTACAGCTTCCCATTTCTACCGCGTCGAAGGCGGGAGCAGATAAGCTGCAGACCATCAAGAACATTCGCATATTCCTGATCAATTTGCCCTCTGAGGTGACCATGAAGGTGGATGACATCGTACTGTCGCAGGGTAAATTTGCGCTGTATCGCGGGGATCTGGACGAGTTGATCAAGGAGGCGGAGGCCAAGGCTCCCGAGGCGGACAGTGCCCTTGGTGTGGCGCTTGCGCGTGCCAAGGCGGCACAGTCGCAGCGACAGGTTGACAATGCGGTGGAGGCCTTGGAGGCATTATTACATTGAATTTTAGTAAGAAGGTATAATATGAAAACGTGGAATAAGCGTATATTGCTTGGTGTACTTTGTGTGCTGCTGACGGTAGCGGCGATGCTGCTGCTTTCCTGCGGTGACGGGCAAGAGGAGGATCTCGGTCCGCTTCTGACGCTGCTGACGGAGGACGGCGCACCTGCCTATCAGGTCATTCGCCCGGATATTGCAGACAATACGGTGACGGTGGCAGCGGTTGACGTTGCCAGAGCACTCAAGGAGAGCATTGGCGTCGAGGAGGTGACCATTGGCAGCGACTGGATCAGCCGTGACGGCAAGGCGGATTTTCCCGAGATCGAGACGGAAATCCTGGTTGGACTTACCAATCGCGCCGAGAGCGAGCAGGTGCTGCAGACGCTGAAGGCGGGAGAGTTTGCCGTTCGCGTCGTCAACAAGAAGGTGGTAGTGATCGGCTCCAACGATTTCGGCACGCGGCTGGCTGCAGCGTATCTGATCGAAAACTATCTGAGCGGAGAGCGTGCGGGCAAGGTTCCCGAGGCGCTGGATTACAAGGGGGAATATTCACAGATGTATACATTTGCAATCGGAGGCTCGGGAGAGGAAAAGTATGACACCGGTCTTGCTGCGGTGACGCTGCAGGGCTTGTTCAACCGATATTCCGACACAAAAATTTACGTGACGACCAAGGATGTGGAGTCTACGACGACGGTACTGGACATTATGAGCCAAGAGGGCAGATGGCTGCAGAACGTGGATCGCGTGGCGATCAAAAATCTCAAGGCTCTGATCGAACTGGGCGCGCCTTACATTACGACAGTCGTTTTGTGGGACGTTAAGGTACCGGCGACGGTCAACGTAGCGACCATGATCGCGGGTGTTGAGGACGGTATCGTCATGACGCCCGAGATGTATCAGGCGTACAAGAGCGTACTGCCGGAGAGTATTAACGTAGTCTCGCTGGTTGACAAATTTGACGGAAGCGAGACGGGCAGCGCCAAGAACGATGCATACCGCTGGGCGATCCGCGAATATCTGGAAAAGGGACTGTGCTCGACGCACTATATGTGCTCCTATGAGGATGCTGCGCGGGCACGCGCCAACGGCGAGCTGCGCTACATTCTGCCGCGCGATCTTGCGGTAGAGCATGAGGCGTTTGTGTTTGATCTGTCGCCCTGGACAGACGAGGTTCCCAAGGATGACATGGGGCAGAGAAAGGGCTTGGACCGTGAGACGTATCTGATGATCCTTGAGGCGCAGAAGAAGGTGCGCGGCAGCGATACGCTGACTGAGATCAGCGGTTTCTTCCCGTCCTGGAAGTATTCCGACAGCGGAAACGATCTGGATTTCACCTCCAAGTATAAGGGAACGCAGGTTGAGTGGGAGTTTGCGTATTTGTTTACGCCCTACGGCTGCTATTGGAACCCTGTGGCGGAGAATGCGTCCAACGTGACCTTCCACGAGGCGTATCCGCTGCAGACGCCGCTTGTGCAGAACCGTCCCGACGATATCAAGCTGGACAACGACGAGAAAAACGTATATATGCTGATCGTCATGGGTGACTACGATTCGACGGGATCGCTGTACACCAAGATGATCAAGAACTGGAATGCGGGCGGTCGCGGAAAAATTCCGCTGGCGTGGTCGTACAACCCCAACATGCTGCAGCAATATCCCGATATTATTGAGTATTTCTATCAGACGGCGACAGAAAACGACTACTTCGTGTCCAACGTCGGTGGTGCGGGCTGGTACAATCCCAGCCGTGTGCCTGAGGCGGACTGGCCGGTGGTTGCGGCGCATCACAAGAAGTACTTTACCATGTCGGATATTTCCGTAGCGCCCGATATTTGGGATTTCTGTGCGCTTTCCGAGCTTTCCGAGTACTACGTAACGCAGTTTGCAACGACGGGTGCCGGTACGCTGGTTTCCAATCAGCTGGGACACGGCACGGGTGTCAAGACGGTTCCGCACATTGCAGACAACGGTGCGGTGATCGATGAGATCAGCAATCGCTTTGACCGCTCCAGTCCTGAGGAGTGTGCGCGCGTTTGGGCGATCGACATCGCGGCGCGTGATCGCATCGGCTGCGCGACGTTTATGTCCTGCCGCTGTGTATGGAGCACACCGGACTATCTGATCAGCTGCATCGAGGCACTTGAGGATAAATTGCCCGATCGTAATATCATCGTGCTGGATCCGTTCTCCTACTATCGACTGCTGGGTGAGTCGATGGAGTGAGAGGCGAGAGAATAAAAGGCGAGAGAATAAAAGGCGGGGGAAAACCTTTTTTGAAAAAAAGGTTTTCCCCCGCACCCCTTTTCCAAAAAACTTTGGGAATAATCGTATTGAATAAAGGGGATTGCAACTATAAGTGAGACTTCATTTATAACCAAATTGTATTATGCTCGATTTCTTGTAACATGCTCAACTGCGTTATTTGTGTATGAATTAACACACTCATTGCGGTTTCCATTCGCCATCGATGTATTTGAGCTTCTGTTTTATCATAGGCCTCGGGCAATGTAGAAACCCTTTCTAGTTCAAATAGACGTACAATATATGCAGAAGCCTCTGGAAAACGATATTCTGGGGCAAGAATTGCTACGTTTTGTCTGTTGTTCGATACAAGTTCTTGAATTTTGTATTCCAACGAGGTTGCTTTTTCTTCAAGGGATTCTGCTCGAGCAATATGATCTTTATTCTTGAGTGGAAGAAGAGGGAATGAAAGCAGAAGAGATATGATGGGAAACACGAAAAAGAGCAATGTCGGTATATCAACGTAGTTAAAAAACCAGTCTATGATGGGTTGCTTCATAATTGCACCTAAAATAGCGAGTATTATAGTACTTACAAACAACAAAGGAACAGGGAGTATGACGGCTAGTAAAAGTTGATGCTTCGTGCGTGCTATTCTTTTTTGTTCTGCTGCTTCTCTTTCTTCCGCGGCCTGCTGGTTTATTCTTATAATGTCATTTTTGACTTCGTAAATTTCTTGTACTGCTTGATTTGCTTTAAAGATTTCCCGATATAGATCACTTTGCAGGATTGCGGGGTGCTGATTGTACATAAATCAAATATCCTTTCTTCTTTAAATTTGTAATTTTTAATGCAATATTACTTATATGCATTCCCTAACAACAACATTATACTCAATTATTGAGTATTTGTCAACACTCAAATGATGAGTATGGTAAACTTTTTACATAAATTCGTTTATGTAGGAGATTATCATGAATTATCGTATAAGAATGCGAAATTTAAGAGAAGATCATGATTTGACTCAAAAAGAGGCGGGGGCAATTATTAACAAATCACAACAAGGCTATAGCCATATTGAGGAGGGAAGAGCAGAACTGAAAATTGATGATTTGATTAAGTTATGTCGCTTTTACAAGGTGAGTGCGGATTATTTCATAGGTCTTGCTGAAAAATAAAGAAAAAATCTCGGATTGCAAAATTGTCTTTATGTGCATTAAGTCTTTTGGAGGAGAGCACGAGAGGAACCTTTTGTACACAAAAGGTTCCTCTCGCTTTTTCTATTCGTTTTACACCCTCTCGTAAACGGGGATGTTTTCGGTGGTGACGTCGTGCCAGCCGGGGGTGACGGGCTCCTTGGTATAAAAGTCGACCCAAGTGCCGTCGGGGATATAGACGCGGCGGGTATCGCTCTCGGCGGTCATGGGCGCGACGAGCAGTGTATCGCAGAAGAGGTACTCATCGTCGATTGCCCAGGTCTCGCGGTCATCGGTCCAGTCCATAACGAGGGCGCGGATGGGCGGCTTACCCGTTTCATGGTAGGTATCAAAGGCAGCCTTGAGCATGGGGATGAGGCGCTCACGCAGCTCGAGCAGTTCTCTGACCTCGTCCTCGCAGTCGTAGACGAACCAGGGGCAGCGATCCTCGCAGTACCATGCGTTGACCAGGCACTGGGTGGAAAATACCAATGTTTGCAGGCGTCGGAGCAGTTCCTTTTTGGAGTCGACGGCGCGCAGCTCGGGCGACCAGAGGATGCCGGAGAAGCCTTGATTGACAACGCCGCGGATGAATTCCTTATGGTTATACAGGTCGCTGTACAGCACGAAGGGGTAAGGGGCGGCGAGGGAGCCCATGGATCGGACGGAGGAGACGGTCGGGGCGCCGTCCAGCGCCTGCCAGATCGCCTGGGTATACAGGGTTCCGAGCAGCTGGCGCATCAGCTCGCCGTCGGCGCCGCCGGGGAAGGACGAGGTGGAGGGGAAGGACCAGCAGCCGGTATAGTCGGAGCCGTCACATTCGTCCAGCTTGAAGCCGTCGATGCCGAGCTTGATCAGCGTATCACGGTGATAGTCGGCGAAGATCTTTTTTGCCTCGGGCTGTGTAAAGTCGGGAACCAGGCCGTTCCAGACGGGGAAGCTGCCTGCATAGGGGAGCAGGTCGTTATAGATGG
>JAFTME010000118.1 GCA_017452545.1 Clostridia bacterium
GATGTCCATGGTTTCCTCCTTTTCTTGGGTGGCGCGGGGCGCGCGGCGCCGCGCTCCCCTGCTCTTTTTGTTTTACTTATTCGTCCTGATTGAGCATCAGCTCGCGGTAGGCCTCCTCGGAGATGAGGACCTCGCGGGGCTTATTGCCCGATGCTTCGCTGATAAAGCCCTTTTCCTCCATCTGGTCAAGGATCTTTGCGGCTCTGCCGTAACCGACCGAGATGGCACGCTGCAGCAGCGAGGTGGAGATGCGCTTATTCTTGACGGCAACGCCGAGTGCCTCGTAGAACTTGGAGTCAAGATCACCGGGAGCGTGCTCGCCCTCGTCCTCATCGCGCTCGCCGCCCTTCTTATTGCCGATCAGCTCTGCCTCACGGTCAAGGCTTGCAAGGAAGTCCTTATCGTAGGCAACGGGGTCGTTGTTGCGGCGGATAAAGTCTACGATGCGCTCGACCTCACCGTCGCTGACAAAGCAACCCTGCACGCGCAGCGGCTTGGAGGAGCCGATGGGGGCGTACAGCATATCGCCTCTGCCGACCAGCTTTTCCGCACCCGCGTTATCCAAAATGGTACGCGAGTCGATCTGCGAGGTGACGGTAAATGCGATACGCGAGGGGACGTTCGCCTTGATCAGACCGGTGATAACGTCGACGGAGGGACGCTGGGTACCCAGGATCAGGTGGATACCTGCGGCTCTCGCCTTTTGTGCCAGACGAACGATGGACGCCTCAACCTCGTTCTTTGCCGTCATCATCAGGTCGGCAAGCTCGTCGATGATAATGACGATATGGGGAATATAGGGACGCTCGTAGCGATCCTTGACGGTTGCAGCATTGTAATCCTCGATCTTACGAACGCCGATCTGACGCATCAGCTCGTAGCGGCGCTCCATCTCCTGCACGGCAAGGTTCAATGCCCCCGCTGCGCGCTTGGAGTCACAAAGGATGGGAGCCATCAGGTGGGGGATGTCCTTATATACGCTGAACTCGACCGTCTTTGGGTCGATCATGATCAGCTTGACCTCATCCGGCTTTGCCTTATACAGCAAGCTCATGATGATGCTGTTGATACAGACGGATTTACCGGTACCCGTGGAGCCTGCGATCAGCAGGTGGGGCATTTTGGTAATGTCCATATAGACGGATATTCCGCCGACGCCCTCGCCAAGACTACAGGTCAGGCGGCTCTTACTGGAGCGGAAGGTATCGTTGTCGATCAGGCTGCGCAGATAGACGGTGCTGCGGTCCTCGTTGGGAACCTCGATACCGACAGCGTTTTTGCCGGGGATGGGGGCCTCGATACGGATGGCACCCGATGCCTCAAGTCCCATGGCGATATCGTCTGCCAGTGCGGCGATCTTACGCACGCGCACACCGGGCGCGGGCTTGACCTCATAGCGGGTAACGGTAGGACCTCCGACGTAGGAGACTGCCTCAACCTTGACGTCAAAGCTGCTGAGCGTGTCGCGCAGGCGGACTGCCTTACGCTGCAGCGCAGCCTCTGCGAGGGCAGAGACCTCCGGTGCCGCATCCAGCATATCGACGCGGGGGAACTGATAGGGGCGCTTGGGGATCTCCGGCTCCTTTTTGTCCTGTACCATCTGCTCGCCGCGCATTCTTTCCTCCTCGGACAGCTTTTCGACGGCAATGGTCACGCCGCCCTCGCCCTCGATGGTCTCGACGGTCCCATCGTCCTCATCCTCTGCTGCGGGAGTCTCAGCTGCAGGCTCGTCATCGGGCAAAAATCCGCGGCGGAAGATGCCGGTCACGTCGTCGTCTGCGTCCTCCTCGGGCACGGGCTCGTCCAGATCCAACTCGATCTCGCGGTGTGCGGGATAGACTTGGGGCTCGCCGTCCTCATCCTGGGCTGCCGATTCGTCAGCTTCGGGCAGCTCGTCGGCGCGGGGAACGACGGTGGGGGTATCATCCTCAACGGGGGGCAGCTCGCGGATCACGCCGAACACGGCCTCCGCCTCCTGCTCCTCTTTCGTTTCTTTTTCTGTCACGGTGGGGGTATCCTTACGGATGAGTTCGGGAACGACGCCGCGCTCGCGGTCAAGCAATGCCTCGGTGGGATCGAAATCGTCCTCATCGGTCGTTTCGGGTTCATCTGCGGGCGGCTGCGGCTTTTTGCGGCCCTTGCCTCCCTGCTCCAGGCGATCCGAGCGCTCTGCCTCACGCAGCGCCTCTGCCTGTCGCTTTTCCTGCTCGCGGGCGGCGCGCCGCGCCTCCTTGGGATCGACGAGTGCGGGGAGAGATTCCTCCTCGTGTGCAGCGCCTCTTCTCGTCTTTTTGCTCTCTTCGGGTGCTTCCAACAGGCGCTGCTCCTCGTATGCCAATCGCTTTTGCTCCTCGCGCTCGCGGTATTCTGCGCGACGATCGGCGCGGTCACGGGCATAGGTACGCAGCATTTGCCATGCGGCTGCGGGGGTGAGTCCGACCAACAGGAGCGTAAACAGCACGATCAGCAGCACGCCGATGATAACGGTGCCGATGACGCCGAGTCCGACGTTGGCCGCATAGGCAAGCAAGCCGCCGAGGACACCTGCGCCGGCACGAAGGCTGCCTGCTGCGGTATAGAGTGCCGAGATGCTCGTCGTATCGGGAACGTTTTCCACGCCGGCGTTGACCTGGCAGACGTGAATAACGGCGGGCAGCAGCAGCACGATCGCAGCTGCCAGCACGGCCTTGCCCGTCGGGCGATACAGCTTTTTATGACGGATCTTATTCAAGGAAAGGTAGCACATGGCGGCAGGCACAAGGTAAGCGCCGTAGCCCAGCATACCAAAGAGGAAATATTCCAGATAATAGCCGATTAGGCGGAAGGGATGCGTGTCCCTCGTCCAATCGAACTGACCGCCGCTCATGATACAGGAGAGCAGCATTTCCACGGCAAGCAGCGCGCCCAGCACAAAAATGATATAGGGCTGCAGGAAGTAGACAAGCTCGGCGGGCTTACGCGGCTCCTCTGCGGCGGCGGCTTTACCGCGGCTGCGGGCAGACGCGCTCTTGGTGCTCTGCGAGGAGCGGGAGGCGGTGCTCCTACCGGAGGAGGAACGCCCGGACGAGCTGCCCGAGGCGGTCGTGCTGCGGCTGCGCGAGGATCGGGTGCGCGGTGCGGTATTGCCCTCGATCTCACCCGCAGGCGCTCCGCCGTCACCAAACAGGCTTTCGGCTACCGGCGTTTCCTCGGTGTCGTCAAAGGGCGGGATGTCGGCGTCGTTAAAGCCGTCGTACGGATCGGTCGAGCGATTTTCGACGCGGGCACGGTCGCCCGTGCTCTTTTTCCGTTTTGTCGAGGATGTTCTGTTTTTATCGTTTTTGCCACTTGGCGCATCGCTGCCGAGTGAGCAGAGTGTGTCAAACCAATTCTTTTTCTTTTCGTTCTTTTTGTTTGCCAAAATACGTCTCCTTCTCCCGCCGGGCGGGTCGTTTTTTCTATCTTTTGAACGGCACAGCGGAAAAAGCTGCCTGCGTTGCCGAATTTTCACCGTTTGCGCCCTGTATAAGCCGCTGTGCGCTGCGCACAATAATGCTGCACCGCGACGAGCGCTGCCCGATCGGAGATTTTCGACGCCGATGGTGGGCAGTCACCGTTATACGCGCAATGGTATAACATACCAATGTATAGTATAACATTATTTTCGGATTTTTTCAAGGGGCAAGTCAATGTTTTCTCATTTTTCCCCGAGAAATTTTACGACAGGCGCCGCGGGGCTGCGCGCCCATGGCTATGGGCTGCGACAAGCGACAAGCATAAAGGAGAGAGACCGATGCACAAGGCACGCTTTTATTATCGCATCGTACCGTTGCGCGTATCTCTGCTGCCGCTGCTGACCGGTATCCTTGCCGGTCTTATCAACGGACTTCTGGGAGCGGGCGGCGGTGTGATCGTGATTTTGGTGCTTGGTGCTCTTGTGCGCATCTCGGGCGGCGAGAGCGTCCCGCGCTCCGCGCTGTGCGAGGGGTACCCGACGGGCGATCGCCCGGGGGCGGCACAAAAGAGCGACATCGGTCGTGATATTCCCGCGGCTTCGCTGATGGCGATGCTGCCCGTTTCCGTCCTGTCCGCGGCGCAATACGCTGCGGCGGGGCGGCTGGAGCTCGCCTCATTTGCTCCCCTGCTGCTCCCTGCTGTGATCGGGGGCGTGCTGGGGGGCATCGCGCTGGACCGTGTGCGACTGCCGCTGCTGGAGCGGCTATTTGCGCTCATCCTTGTGATCTCGGGTGGGCGTATGCTGCTCGGATGACGGACTCGCGTGCCGAGAATGTGGAAAAGACCGTATCGGCAAGCGTCGCCGAGGGCACGACGAGCGTTGGCGGCAGGCATACGGAGGCGCTCGAACAAAAGGATCGTAACAATAAACGGAACGGGAGGTTGACACGTTGGTTCTCGACATGATCGCTGCGCTGATCATTGCCCTGCTTTCGGGCATGGGGATCGGCTCCGGCGGGCTTCTGGTGCTGTATCTGACGGCGATACGCGACGCGCCGCAGCTGCACGCGCAGGGGATCAATCTCCTGTTCTTTATTTTTGCCTCGGCTGCCTCGCTGTGTATTCATCTGACGAAAAGAAAAATCCCGCTGCTGACGGTGCTGCTGATCGCGCTGGGCGGTCTTTTGGGCTCGCTTTTGGGAGCACGACTGGCGCTTGCCTTGCCGGGCGAGCTTGTCTCACGGCTGTTCGGTGCGTTTTTGGTACTGGCGGGGGTAATGACGCTGGTGCGGAGCAGGCGAGCGCGTCGCAAAAAAATTCACAGTGCAGACATAATTGAATAGCGAAAAAGCCTTTTCAAGCAAGCGAATTTGTGCTATAATAAAAGTAGCGAGCTCCTCTGCTGCACGCGACGGAGCACATCTATCGTCGCACGGCGCGGCTCTCCGCCAAAGGGGGGGCGGCGCCGTGCGGCTTTTTTAAAAGGCTTGACCGTTTTATATGCTTTGAACATCATAAAATTTTTAACATAAAATTTTAAATTGAGGGAACCTTTTGCATTTTATCGCGTCTAATACGGTGCCAGGCACGCAAGTGCCGTGTTGCTTTACTTTTTATCTGAAAGGAGCTCCAAAATGAAAAAGTCTTTCTCTGTACTTATTGCTCTTTTGATGTGCGTGCTGTCGATGACGGCGTGCGGCGCATTTTCTTCTCCAAACTATACCGTGCCCCCGGTCGAAGACATGGATTTTTCGCACGAACGCTATCGCGGTGAATTTTCTTATCAGGAGTTCTTGACACGGTATGAGGACGGTATGCCGGAATGGGTGAAAAATCTGGAGGACATCGAATACGAGCAGCAGTCCCTCACGTCGGCTGCGCAGGCGCTCGATTATTTGTGCGCAGTAATGGCGGACGAAAATACGCCTGCTCCTCTGCACAGCACGGACAGAATCGTTTACGCGCTGCGCTACGATCCGGCGGAGGGTATTTGGTGTGCTGCCCTTACTACACAAGAGCGGTTGGATCGTTTCAAAAACGAGTACGGCGAGCTGGCTGTTGACGGCAGTATCGGGCCGCTGGTCTACTTCCGCAGCGATGGCAAGCTGCTGTATCTTGAGCCGCAGGAGTGATTGGGCGAGCTTTTTTCTCTACTATAATAAAAAATTCACAAAAAAGTCAAAAATTAAAGTGTCAAACCCCTTTACAAGCATGAGCCTTTGTGTTATAATAGGTATGTATGGCGTTGACCCGGGCTTCGGATCTATGACTGCTGCAGGCAGTGCATTCACCCACCGATCTCTGAGTTTTCTGCCAACGAAATTTCTTTATTCAGAAAGGTGAATAGTATCATGACGATGCAGAAAGAAGAAAAGCAGGCAATTATCGCCGCTCACGCAACCCACGAGGGTGACACCGGTTCTCCCGAGGTTCAGATCGCAGTTCTTACCGCAAGAATCGCTAATCTGACCGCACACCTCAAGACCAATCCCAAGGACTTCCACAGCCGCAGAGGTCTGCAGAAGATGGTTGGTCACAGAAGAAATCTGCTGGGCTACCTGCAGAAGGTTGACATCGAGCGCTACCGTGCGATCGTTGCTAAGCTGAACCTGAGAAAGTAATTTCACAGCAATTTTGGAGTGAGGAACACGAGGAGAACTTATGTTCTTCACTCCATTATTCTATTTTTCAGGTCAACTCTATCATTTACGGGGGCTCCCGACGGATTTAGCAATTACTCATGCGCTTGAGGCTCAAGCGTGTGCGTAAGTGCTAACTCCCAGTCGCGGACGTATCCCCCGTGGACAATAAAAATTTTTACGGAGGAAAACAACAAATGTCTTTTGCAATCACAAGTTCCGAGATGCAATTCAAAAACCACAAGGTATTCCACTACACCCTCGCCGGCAGACCGCTGGTGATGGAGTTCGGCAAGGTCGCAGGTCTTGCCAACGGTTCTGTTATGGTTCGCTACGGTGACACCGTTGTGCTTTGCTGCGCAACCGCTTCCGCCAAGCCCCGTGACGGTATCGACTTCCTGCCGCTGTCCGTTGACTTCGAGGAGAGAATGTACGCTGCGGGCAAGATCCCCGGCGGCTATCTCAAGAGAGAGGGTAAGCCCTCCGAGAAGGCAGTTCTGACCTCCCGCGTCATCGACCGCCCCATCCGTCCCCTGTTCCCCAAGGATCTGCGCAACGACGTTGCTCTGACGCTGACCGTTATGTCCGTTGATCCCGACTGCGAGCCCGAGGTTGCTGCTATGATCGGTGCTTCCACCGCTCTGGCTATTTCCGATATTCCGTGGAACGGCCCCATCTCCGGCGTTCACATCGGTCTTTGCGACGGCAAGCTGGTCGTCAACCCCACCGAGGCACAGCGCAAGGTTTCCGACCTGGAGCTGACCGTTGCCTCCTCCACCAAGAAGGTGGTCATGATCGAGGCAGGCGCACGCGAGGTTCCCGACGACGTGATGTACGAGGCGATCATGCTGGCTCACCAGGAGAACCAGGGCGTTCTTGAGTTTATCAACGCGATCGTTGACGAGATCGGTAAGGATAAGTTCGAGTATCCCTCCTGCGATCTGGATCACGATATGTTCGACAAGGTATTCGCTGCTTTTGAGAACGACATCATGGAGGCGCTCGACACCGACGACAAGACGGTTCGTGACGCCAAGATGGTTCCGATCATGGATGCGATCGTCGAGAAGTTCGGCGAGGAGTATCCCGAGATCGGCAACATCATGGAGGAGCTGATCTACAAGCTGCAGAAGAAGATCGTTCGTCGTTGGCTGCTGGTCGACAAGAAGCGTGTCGACGGTCGTGCGATGAACCAGATCCGTCCGCTGACGAGCGAGGTCGGCGTTCTGCCCAGAACCCACGGCTCCGGCCTGTTCACCCGTGGTCAGACGCAGGTGCTGACGGTTGCTACCCTGGGTACGCTGGATGAGGCACAGATGCTCGACGGTATCGACAACGACACCGAGAAGAGATATATGCACCACTACAACATGCCCGGCTTCTCTACCGGTGAGGCAAAGCCCACCCGTAGCCCCGGTCGTCGCGAGATCGGTCACGGCGCGCTGGCTGAGCGCTCGCTCGTTCCCGTTCTCCCCTCTACTGAGGAATTCCCCTATGCGATCCGTCTGGTTTCCGACGTCGTATCCTCCAACGGCTCGACCTCTCAGGGCTCCGTTTGCGGCTCTACGCTGGCACTGATGGATGCAGGCGTTCCGATCAAGGCTCCCGTTGCCGGTATCTCCTGCGGTCTGATCACCGCTGAGGACGGTTCTTGGGATACCATGATCGATATTCAGGGTCTTGAGGACTTCTACGGCGATATGGACTTCAAGGTTGCCGGTACGCACAAGGGTATCACCTCCATTCAGATGGACCTGAAGATCGACGGTCTGACACCCGAGATCATCAAGCAGGCGCTGGATCAGACGCACGCAGGCCGTGACTACATCATTGATGAAGTCATCCTCAAGGCAATTCCCGCTCCCAGAGCTGAGGTTTCCCGTTATGCTCCCAAGATGACCACCATGCACATCAACCCCGACAAGATCCGCGAGGTCATCGGTAAGGGCGGCTCGGTCATTCAGAAGATCGTTGCCGATACCGGTGCCAAGATCGACATCGAGGACGATGGCACCATTCGCATCGCTGCCGTCAACGGCGATCAGGCTGTGGCTGCCAAGGCTGCCATCGATGCGATCGTTTTCGAGCCTGAGGTCGGCGCAATCTACAACGCGACCGTCGTGAAGATCCTGGCAAGCAAGGACAAGCCCAACGAAGATATCGGCTGCTTCGTCGAGTACGCTCCCGGTAAGGAGGGCATGGTTCACATCTCCAAGATCAGCATGCGCCGCATCAACAAGGTAACCGACGCAGGCATCGACGTAGGCTCCGCTGTCAAGGTCAAATACATGGGTCTTGACAAGAAGGGCAGAATGGACTTCTCCATCAAGGACGCACAGTAATTTCACACGCAATACAAAACGGGGAGGTTCTTTGTCAAGCAAAGATACCTCCCCTTTGCGCTCTCCCAATTCCCGTTTGAAAGGAGTCTACCATGGACAACCGCAACGCGCCTCATCGCGGCCTCTCGCGTCAGCAGCGACAGGCAATCCGCGCATCCAAGCAACGCAGAACGCTCATCGCCATCGCGCTTTGCTTTGCGCTGATCCTTTTGATGTTTTTCATTCTTTTATGCGACAATATTATTACCGCCATTCGCGACAGCCGGACCGATCTGCCCGACGACAGTGAGCAGGGCGAGCAGCCCGATGACAGTGAACAGGATCCCGAGGACGATCAGACCCCGGACGATCCCGACGACGGAAACGACGCGCCCGTTGATCCCGGCGTGACCTACGTCAACGCGCCTGCCGCGCAGGCACAGCAGGGCCCGCTGATCCTGATCAACGAAACGCACGAATACATGTTCCCCTCCGTCAACAACAATCTGATCAACGTTTATGACAGCCAGTCGGCTGCCAAGATTCTGAGCAAGTACTTCCAGCTGTCCGGCTCGCACCTCTTGATGGACAAATCCGCTTATAACGCCTTCAACAAGATGCTCACCGCCTTTTTTGAAGAGACCGGACTGAACACGGTTCTGATTACGACCGCCTACCGTTCTTATCAGGATCAGGTCAATACCGGCAGCAGTGTGCCTGCCGGCTTCAGCGACAGCCACGCGGGACTCTCCGGTGCGCTTCGCGTATTTGACAGCAACGGAAAGACCGCGGATCTGTCCTCCGATCCCGTCTACAACTGGATCTACGAGCACTGCCACGAATACGGCTTTATCGTTCGCTATCCCGACGGCAAGGAGGCACTGACCGGTGTTTCGGATTACAATTATTATTTCCGTTACGTCGGCTACGTTCACGCCTACGCCATGAAGCTCAACGATATGTGCCTTGAGGAGTATATTTCTTACGTGAAGGGATATACTAACGAGGCACCGCTGACCGTGACGGGCGAGGACGGCACTGCGTATGAAATTTACTACGTCCCTGCGGCAACAGGCGGCATGGACACCTCCATCCCCGTTCCCACCGAGCACGCATACGCCATCTCGGGTGACAATGACGGTGGATTTATCATCACCGTAACGCTATCTTAAGTCACACGCCGATCTTTGATCGACGGAAAGGAGACCACCATGCAAAAGCAAGCATCCACGACCGCTGCCAAGCGCACAGGCGCAGCATGGCAGCACGCCGTATTGCCGTTGCTTTGTGCGACGGTGGTCCTTCTTTTTGGCATTTGGCTGCTGGTGGCACCGCAAGAGCAATACTCTGCTGAGGAAAAGCGCACACTGGCAACGGCGCCTGCCTTTTCCGCAGAGGCTTTGTTTGACGGCAGCTATACGGCGGCGCTGGGTGAGTTTTGCGCCGATCAATTTCCCTTGCGATCGATGTTCGTCGATCTTAAGGCGAGCTGCGAGCGTTTGCTGCTGCGCGGCGAGAACAACGGTGTGATCATCGGCAAGGAGGGCTATCTCATCTCCCGCCAAGAGTACACCGATGCGCAGTACGATACGCTGCGGCAGAACGCTGCGACGCTCCGACGCATCGCCGCCGAGGCACAGGAGCGCGACATAAACGTCGTGCTTTCGGCAGTGCCTCGCTCAGTTGACGTCAACCGCCGCTATCTCCCCGCGCTCTACGACACATCCGCTGCGGATGCAGTTTGGGCAGTTTGGGAGGAGGCGACCGCAGGCATGAGCATCGCCTCGACGCTGGAGGCGCTGCGCGCGGCTGCCGAGGGCGGTGAGCAGGTATGGTACAAGACCGACCACCACTGGACGGCTGCGGGCGCTTACCGCGCTTACGTGACTCTTGCGCCCTCGCTGGGATACGAGCCTTACGATGAAAGCGCCTTTGAGGCGCAGACGGTGACCGATGCCTTTTTCGGTACGACCTACGCCTCGGCAGGTCTTCGCAACACCGCACCCGATGTCCTGTCGCTTTGGCGATACGAGGGTGACACGGACTACCGTGTGGTCATTCACGGTGCGGGCGGACGGACGCTGGAGGGCTTATACGATCTTGCTGCTGCCGAGAGCGACGACCCGTACAACGTATTTTTGGGCGGAACCAACGCTTACGTTTGCGTAGAGCCGCAGCGCACGGAGCTGCCGACGCTGCTGATCCTCAAGGACAGCTACGCACAATCGCTTGCGCCCTATCTTGCGCGGCATTTTCGGCTGATCCTTGTCGATCCGCGCTCGTTCAAAGCGGATGCGACGACGCTTTGGTCAATCATCGACGAGCAGCAGCCCGATGCGATGCTGATCTTATGCGGCATTGACACGCTATGCGGGGATGCCAATCTCCGAGCTCTTCTGATCGGAATGACCTCCCGCACACAACAATAAAAAAGGAGAGGCAATATCATGAACAAATCCGAACATTCCTTCGCTTGCGACTGCCGTTGCAACGGACAAAAGCTGCTGGATGCTGTGCAGAAGCCCAAGCTCAAGCAATCTCTGCATTATGAGTGCGGCATCTACCGCGACGACACGGCACTATCCCCCATGATGTCCTTTCATCTGGGCGGTGATCACACCACACCCGTCATCCGCGTGGCAGCGGTGGTGCTGACCGCCATTGTAACGACCGTGCTGTTTTTCAAGCTGAGAAAGAAATAAACGGAGAGACCGACGCGCATGGCGTCGGTCCCTTTTTCTTATTTGACCTCTACGGGCTGCGTATCGGGCATATGGATCCAACCGTAATCGGTACGGCCCCACATACCGCGGGATTCGTAGATATGCATGAGATCCCCGCGGCGCAGCGTTGCCGTTTGCTTACCGGTGCCGCCGGGAGAAGCAAAGACGGGCAGCAACGGGGCGGCAATGATGTAATTGCCCTCGGTATAGGCGTCAAGCAGGAAGGTAAAGCCGCTTGCGCAGTTTTCCTTATAGTCCGGCACGCCGTAGCCGATGATGTACGGATCGGACAGATCGTAGGCAACGAGAGAGACCTGCTGGTTCTGGTTGCCCTCGATGGTATAGACGGTATTGCCGCAGGTATAGCGGACGATACCGACGTGCGTGGACAGCTTGGGTGAGCCGGCGTCGCGGAAGAAAATGAGGTCGCCCTTTTGCGGAACGTAGCCGGAGGAGCGACTGTAATAATTATCGCAGCTGCGGAACCAGTTGACCCAGTAGGCGCAGTTGACGGAGGGCGTGACGGTGCTCTCGGGAATGCCCGCCATGTAGGCGCACCAGGTGACAAACGAGGCACACCAGGGGTAACCGTAGGTGCGCTTACCGTTGCCGTACTGGTCAACGGCGCCGTTGAAGTAATTATACTCGACAAAGTTGCCGCTTCCGGCGTGCTCGCCGTTGGTCTGTGAGGCACAGTCGCCCTCGCAGTAGCCCAGCTGGCTCATGGCGACCATGACGATATCCGTTCTGGCGTCGCCCGTGAGATTGACGTAGCGCAGGTTGATGCCGTACCGACTATTGGCATAGCTTTCGGTCAGCCGCGGATAGGTCGGCGTGACTGCTCCGACCGGCAGCGCCAGCAGTGCTGTCAGCGCCAGCGTTCCGCAGGCAAGCCGCAGCGCAAGGCGAATCGGTTTTTTATGTAAGCGGCGTTCGGCGGTGTCGTGAGATTGCTTTTTGTGGTGAGTGAGATTGCTTGGCATGGAGTTTCGTTTCCTTCCTTTCTTTTCCATGGGTTGTGGCGCGGATCGTTCATGGGAACGGGCTCGCGATGCGTACTTGTGTCTTCGCCCGAGGAAGTCTGTTGAAATTATAACATATCCAAGCATATTTGTAAATATTATTCAAAAAAACGGTAATATGTAAATATTGGAAGTGGTGGAAAAGAAAAGAAACGGGGGAACCTTTTTGCAAAAAGGTTCCCCCGCACCCCTTCCAAAAAGCTTTAGGAAGTTTTTTGGAGGATCAAGGTTTATAGAGCGGCGGTTCGACGTTTGTGATATAGGAGTCGAACGCAGTAAGACACGAATATTCCCTTCTCCCTGTCCCAAGGTTCTTTGAAGAGGGGGTACGGGGGAGGAACTTTTGTTCACAAAAGTTTCTCCCCCGCTACTCTCATCATAACAATTGTTGTCCGTTGATCTCCAGCTTGAAGCGCATACCGAGGCACTCGGCGGCGCGGCGACACATAGTCATACGACCGAGGAAGATCTCGAAATAGTCCATAATGCTGCTATACTGCGGATCGACGGTCAGGCGCAGCAGGATGCTTTTTTTATCATCGCCGATGATCAGCTCGGATTTTTCGACCGAATAATTGACGCGGTCGTGGATATCGAAGGTAGAGATATCGGTGTTTCGCACGCGGCTGCGGCGAACATCGCTTTTATCGGCGAGGATGAGCGCTGCGCTGACCTCATCCACGGGAACGCCCGTTCCCTCATCGTGGTTGCCGATGGCGCTGACGATAATGGCGATATCCTCGGGCGACATTCCGCTATGATCGAGAATACGGAACGCCATAAGCGCACCGCTTTGTGAGTGCGCCACGCGATTGACGAGATTTCCGATGTCGTGGATATAGCCGGCGATACGGGCAAGCTCGACGGTATGGGCGTCATACCCCAGCGTCTGCAGGATATCCCCTGCCAGCGTAGCCACGCGCGTCACGTGGGCAAAGCTATGCTCGGTATAGCCCAGTGCCTGCAGCGAGCGATCGGCTTGGGTGATATAGGTATTGATCGCGGCATTTTTTCTGATTTTTTCGTAAGTGATCATGGGGACTCCTTTCCCTTTATACGTGTGACGGGCTCAGCGCTGCTCCGGAACGAGGAGGGACATACCCGCCTCGAATTTGAGCCCGTACCAATGCGCCGGTGCATCTGCCAGCGTAGCGCGGATGCAAGCAAGCGTATAATCCGAGGCAAGGCGGACGGCGTCCTCGGTCGCTCTTCCCTGCATCAGCGCACCGCACAGCGCCGATGCGAAGGCGTCGCCGCAGCCGTGCAGCATTTTGTCGATGTAATCGTGGCGGATCTCCAGCGGCTCGGTGCGGTCGCGGTCGGTGTACAGATAGCCGACCGTACCGTCGGGGCGTGTCGCGCCTGTGAGAATGACGGCAGGTGCGCCCAGCGCGAGAAGGTCGTGCAGCAGCGCATACTGGGCGGGGGCATCGATGACGGCGTGCGCATCGTGACCGGTCAGCAATGCGGCCTCGGTCAGATTGGGGGTAATGATATGGGCGCGGGCACACAGGTGCCTCATGCGGGCGGCGTAGGCAGCATCAAAGCCGCTGTACAGCTTACCGCCGTCGCCCATGACGGGATCGACGACAAGCAGCGTATGCTCGTCGGAAAATTCATCAAAGATATGCTCGACCAGCGCGATCTGCTCTTCTCCGCACAGGTAGCCGGAATAGATGGCATCAAAGCGCAGACCGATCGCCCGCCAATGCGCAAAGATGCCTTGCATGGCGGCGGTCATGGAGGAGATATAGGGCGAGGGGAAGCCGCCGGTGTGGGTAGACAGAATGGCGGTGGGAAGCGGCACGGCCTCCACGCCGCAGGCGGCAAGGACGGGGAGCGAGACGATCAGCGAGCATTTACCGAAGCAGGAGAGGTCGTTGATGACGAGCACTCTTTTCTGGGTGGCATTTTCAAGCGGACCTTGGCAGGGGGTATACGTCATGGTGTTCATTCCTTTGGGATAACAGCGTTCTTTTTGATTAGTATACCACAAAACACGCGTTTTGGCAATAAAAATATGAAAGTTTGCAAAAAATCGGCGTGTATTCGGGAGGAGCAAGACCCTCCCCTTTGGGGTGTGCGTGATCTTGGGCTGTCGAGGCGCCAGCCCCTACGGGGTTGTGCGTGATCTCGGACCGCCGAGGACGTCGGTCCCTACGGGGTTGTGCTGTTGAGGCTATCTTTTTCCAAAAGTTTTTTGGAAGGGGGTGAGGGGGAACCCTTTTTTTCTAAAAAGGTTCCCACTCCGGTACCTATCTCCCTCTTTTCGTCACCCTGCCCAAACGGCAGCGGCGCGTTTTGTGCAAGGTGCGGAAGTGGATGGGTTGAGGTGGATTTCCCTTAAAAAACGGCTTGACTTTCCTCGAAAAAGTGATATAATGACCGTAAAGAAATTTGCTTGCGCACGCAAGCCATCAAAGGAGAACGCACACTATGAGAATGAGAGCACCTTCCGTTCCGCTGATCACGGTCGATCCGTATTTCAGCGTCTGGTCCCCTGCTGACCGCCTGACCGACACCACCACGCGCCACTGGACCAACCGCCCGATGGTATTTGACGGCACTGCCGAGATCGACGGTGTTCTCTACCGCTTTATGGGCGACAAAAACGCTGACAGCGTTGCTGCGATGGAGCAGATCTCGCTGGACATTGAGGCGTTTACCACGACGTACGTTTTCCGTGCGGGCGGCGTAGAGCTGACTGTTCTGTTTACCACGCCCATTATGCCCGACGACAACTACATGATCTCCCGTCCCGTCAGCTACATGGAGGTTCTCTCCCGTGCGACGGACGACGAGGAGCACAGTGTTACCGTCAAGGTTGCCGTTTCCGAGCAGATCTGTCTGCACGAGGCAGGTCAGGACGCGGTGATCGCCGAGGCGGTTGCCATTGAGGGCATTCCCACGGTACGCATGGGCAGCGTCAGCCAGCCTGTGCTGCACTGCAGCGGCGACGATCGCCGCATTGACTGGGGTTATTTCTATCTGTCGGTTGCCGAGGGTGAGGTTGCCTGCGTTGCTCGCGAGGACAGCGGCGACGGCATGGCTTACGTGACGGCAACGGCTGCGGTGGACGAGAGCGTTCTCTTTACCTTTGCTTACGACGATATTGAGAGCATTCAGTATTTCGGCGAGAATTGTCCGGCTTACTGGAAGTCGGTCTGCCCCACCATTGAGGGGGCGATCGCGCAGGCGCACGGCGATTATCTGAGCGTCGTTGCACGCTGCAAGGATTTTTCCGACCGCTTGTTTGCCGATGCGGTTCGTGCGGGTGGCGAGAAGTACGCCGAGCTTTTGCTGCTGGCGATGCGTCAGACCATTGGTGCGCACAAGCTGGTACTGGACAAGAACGGCGAGCTTTTGTTTATCTCCAAGGAGAACTTCTCCAACGGCTGTGCGGCAACGGTTGACGTCAGCTATCCCTCCATTCCCCTCTATCTGCTTTACAATCCCGAGCTGGTTCGCGGCATGATGCGCCCGGTTTACCGCTTTGCGCGCAGCGAGGCGTGGAAGTATGATTTTGCGCCCCACGATGCGGGTCAGTATCCGTTGGTCAACGGACAGGTATACAATAAGGACAACAAAACGGGTGAGCTGCGTCTTGACGGTCAGATGCCGGTCGAGGAGTGCGGCAACATGCTGATGATGGAAGCAACCAGTGCCGTGGCTTCGGGTGACGTTTCCTTTGCCGAGAAAAATCTGGATCTTCTGGAGCAATGGGTCAAGTATCTGATCGACAACGGCGACGACCCTGCCCACCAGCTTTGCACCGACGACTTTGCGGGACATCTCTCGCACAACTGCAATCTGACCCTCAAGGCGATCATGGGTATTGCCGCGCTGGGTATCATTTATCGCATGATGGGCGACACGGCTGCCTATGAGCGCTACATCGCGCTGGCACGCGAGAAGGCACAGAGCTTTATTGTGCGCGCGCGCAACGCAGACGGCTCTTACCGTCTGGCGTTTGACCGCGAGGGCACGTTCAGCCTTAAGTACAACCTGATCTGGGACAAGCTGTTCGGCACAGATATTATGCCCGCTTTTGTCAGCGAGGCGGAGGTGCAGAATTATATTCGCCACACCAACGCATACGGTGTTCCGCTGGACACCCGTCGCACCTACACCAAGACCGACTGGATCATCTGGGCGGCTGCACTGGGTAACAACCGCGACGACTTCGAAGCCATCGTCAATCCCATTTGGGAGGCGTATAACGCTTCTCCCTCCCGCGTGC
Organism: Clostridia bacterium; assembly: GCA_017452545.1. Taxonomy (GTDB): domain Bacteria; phylum Bacillota; class Clostridia; order Oscillospirales; family CAG-272; genus SIG644. Next base: position 16,381 of record JAFTME010000118.1, read on the forward strand.
CTATGACCGACTGGTACGATACCGTAACCTCGGTCCAGTGCGGCTTCCAGTGCCGTACCGTCGTCGGCGGCTTCTTTATGCAGCTGCTGGCTTACAAGGGATATTTGAAGATTTGATTGTGTGAGGATACGCGGTGGGGATGCGCGGGGGCGCTGCCCCCAGACCCCCGCCAAGGAAACTTTTCGCAAAAAGTTTCCTTGGAACCTTCAAAAACCTTTAGGAAAGTTTATAACGAAAAACGAAGCGGCTCACCTGTATTTCAAAGTGAGCCTCTTCTTTTTTTAAGTTCTTTGGGGATTCTTAAGACCCTTTCTTTCAAGAAAGGGTCTTAAGCCGCCGGAGGCGTCTCGCACCGGAGGCAACATTTTTTGGGGTGCTGCTTGACGGGGGATAAAAAATCTGTTATACTAAAGGCACAGGATTTCGCGCAAAGGAGGGATCGGGAATGGCGAAGGACAAGGCAGAGGCAAGCGGGCTGAGCGGTGTTTCGGTAGGGGCACTGTACGGTGTAGGCCCTGCGCGGTGTCGCGCGTTTGCCAAGCTGGGCGTTCACACGGTTGAGGATCTTCTGCATCACTATCCGCGTGCTTACGAATATCGCGGCGATATTCGACTGTTATCCGAGACCTCGCCCGAGGGTAAAAGTGCGGTCATTCTGACCGTATCCACGGCGCCGCGGGCGGCGATGATCCGTCGCGGCATGACGCTGCTGCGGTTTCGTGCGTATGACGAGAGCTGCAGCGCAGGCGGCAGCTGTGAGATCACCTATTTCAATCAGAATTATCTTAAGGACACGTTTGCGGTCGGTGCGACCTATCGCTTTTACGGCAAGGTCGAGCGACGCGGCAGTGGATACATGATGGTCTCGCCCGCCTTTGAAGAGGTGACGCCGGGTCGGGAGGACGAGTTGCCTGCGCTGATCCCCGTTTACCCCGCGACGGAGGGGCTATCGCAAAAGCAGATCGCATCTGCCGTTTCGCTGGCGCTGCGCATGGCGGCAAGCGGGGGGGAGGACGACATGCTACCCGCACAAACGCGGCAGGAGCGTGCGCTGTGTGCGCAATCGTTTGCGCTGCGCAGCATACACCGCCCGCGCGACATGGAGTCACTCGCGCTTGCCAAGCGGCGGTTGGTTTACGATGAGTTTTATTTATTCGCGCTGGGGCTTGCGGCGACGCGGGCACGCGTGCGCGAGGGAGTAGCGCCCGTTTGCGATCGGGCAGATCTATCCGTACTGGAGGCACAGCTGCCCTTTTCTCTGACGGGTGCGCAGCGACGCGCCATTGAGGATATACGCCGTGAGATGGCGAGCAGCGTGCCCATGAGCCGCATGGTGGTGGGAGACGTCGGCTGCGGAAAGACGGTCTGCGCGGCGGCGGCTATGCTGTTTGCGGTACAAAGCGGACGGCAGGCGGCGCTTATGGCACCGACGGAAATTCTTGCGCGTCAGCACGCGAGGGAGCTGAGCGATCTGTTCTCGCGGATGGGCATCTCGTGCGAGCTGCTGATCGGTGCGACGACGGCGGCAAAAAAGCGGGATATTCGCGCCCGTCTTGCCGACGGAACGCTTTCCGTGGTCATCGGCACGCAGGCGCTTTTGTCTGACGGTGTCGAATTTGCCGCGCCTGCGCTGGTGGTAACCGACGAGCAGCACCGATTTGGTGTCAACCAAAGGGCGACGCTCTCGCAGAAGAACCGTCACGCGCATTTGCTGGTCATGAGTGCAACGCCCATTCCCCGCTCTCTTGCGTTGGGGCTTTACGGCGATCTGGATATTTCCCGCATTGATGAGATGCCGCCGGGACGGCAGGTCGTTGACACCTTTGTGGTGGACGAGGGCTATCGGGCGCGGTTGAACGGCTTTATTCGCAAGCAGGTGGCGGAGGGTGGACAGGTTTACGTGGTTTGCCCTGCGATCGACGAGCAGCGTGCGGATGCGGACGACGAGCTGGACGAAGACGTGCTGCTCGGCGACGTTTCGCTGCGCGGTGCGTTTGATATGGATCTGTCCGCGCTGCAGCGTGCGGCGCACGGCGACAAGCCGCCGCTCAAAACGGCACTCGGCATGGCAGAGCAGCTCGCGCACGACCTGGGCGATATTGCAGTGGAATGCCTGCACGGCAAGATGAAGGCGGCACAAAAGGACGAGATCATGGCGCGCTTTGTCAGCGGCGAGGTCAAGGTGCTGGTATCGACGACGGTCATTGAAGTGGGTGTCAACGTACCGAGCGCCACGCTGATGATCGTGGAAAACGCCGAGCGGTTTGGTCTGGCGCAGCTGCATCAGCTGCGCGGGCGTGTGGGACGCGGCAAGCGCAAGAGCTATTGCGTTCTGGTTGCCGGCAGCCGCCCGGGCGAGACGGCGCGGCGGCGACTGGAAACTATGCGAACGCAGCACGACGGCTTTGAGATCGCACGGCAGGATCTTTTGCTGCGCGGGCCGGGTGATTTTCTGCGCGGCGGCAGCGACGGGGAGAGCGGTGCGGGCATTCGCCAGAGCGGCGGCATTCAATTCCGCCTCGCCGACGGCTGCGATGATGCGGACCTGATGGAGACGGCATTTGCCGATGCGCGCTCCCTGTTGGAGCAAGATGCGACGCTGTCGGGTTATCCCGTGCTGCGCGAGCGCATGGAGCGCATGTTTACCGTGGATGCGAGTATTTTGAACTAAAAAAGAGAAAGGCCATAGCCGACGGATCTCGTCGGCTATGGCTGTTCTTTATTCGGTTACAGCACCGCTGTCGGTGGGTACCGTGTAATAATACGTTTCAAAGGTGAAGTAATCTGCGATCTGCTCAGGCGAGGTCAGAACGATGTCATCGGGAAAGTCAATGTTAACGCGTTTCCCGTCAAAATTGATATACCACTCATTGTATTTTTCATAATAGGCAAATCCGTTTTGATCTTGAAGATCGGATTGCTCTATACTCGATTGATACGTTAGATTGCTTTTGGCTACGTAAACAATCAAAGCCGTCTTGATATCAATTGGATGTGCATTCACTTGATTTTCAGGTACAAAGTAATATTTATACTGGTGCTCCAAGTTTTCAACCAAGCGCAACACGTACCCTTCTGCTTGCAGTATTGGAACCTGTGTCATTTCCAGTGTGGTACCAATCGCATTGACCTGTACCTGCGCCTCGTCCTGCGTCGTCAGCGTACTGATAAGAGAAGTCATATCGGTATATCTTTCGGGCATAACTTCAATCTCGTACGATTCGTAATGATCATGATCGTTATCCAAAGCAATGGAATTCGGGTCATCCACGCCACATGCCGCCAACATCGTAATCAAAACGGCAACAATTGATATTAACAATACGTAGTTCTTTTTCATGTTGATATCCCCCTTGCGTTAATCATATAGATATGCAATGATTGTAGCCCTGCAATCGTCACACCAGTATCCGGTATCTCCTTTTAATGTACACCTTTGTGTATTAAGTTTACATACAGCATGACTACACCCCAGATTATGGGTTAATTCATGCTGAATGGATTGCGTAAGATCGGGAGTTGTCAAATACGATGTCGTTGCATCAGTGCCACCAACCTGCCCCACTCCGATCACCTCTTTGTGAGTTCCGGAATTGATGCTGCACAAAGCATAATTGATAATACGATATGTATAACGTCCACTAACTCTATACAGTTGATTGATGCGATTACCTGCGTGATGATGCAATGTGCTACAGTCGGCATCTGCACCACAACTAGTATTACATATCGCAGTAATGCTCGTCGAGCGGCATCCCGTTGTGTCAAGGTCTAACGCATCATCCGGATTGATATTTGCCCCCGCATACAAGTATATGCCAAAATTATTAAATATGGCTGCCGCAGCATCCGTATAATATTGGCGAATTTCATACGCAGGTATCGAGATTAGCGCCATATCGGTATAAATATAGGATTCATAGGTAAAGGGTACTTCCAATATCCATTCGTCCTTGTAATCGCTGTTATCCGTATATTCCGTTTGCTTTACATTACGACCGTTTGTTGTGAGTATGCCAGAACCGGCAGCCATGCAAAAATTAGATGAACTTGATAAGTTTGTTGCTGGTCGAATAATATATGTATTGTTATCCGTAAGCTCAAATGACCACAATTGAGATGCTAAACCGCTATATTCTTGCTGTACAATAGCAGCTCCATCCGTATTGGATGATGCAGTTAAAGCCAATCCGCTTGCTAAAGAAACGATTGCATAATAACTGTAATGACTTACTAACTGCCATCTTTGATCGATACCGGCATCGTAATCCCACAATTCCATTGCAGCACCACTGGAAGATGTGCTGGCATCGTTATCAATTTGCAAATAATTTCCCAGTTCAGCGTTACAGATATTAAATATACCCTCTTGCACGCTAAAGGTCGAACCCGTAGTAGTCGTAAGCGTTGTTATATCCGCATTCAACAACTGTGTATCTGAAACTTCTGCGGCTTCTGCCTCACCGGCATGTGCAGGGAATGATACGCATATCGTTGCTACCGTTAAAGCCAATATCAAAGCCAAAAATCGTTTTTTGTTTTGTTTCATAGTGTTCCTCCTTTGAAACATTATAATTTTCAATCGATATTTCATTTATCATATCCATATCATTGCCCATCGGATTCACCCCTTTCAATCTACCGCATGACAAATAGCGGAAATCTCAATAATACTATAACATATATTCCTCGGCATGTCAATAGTGACCAAAAAAATTTATAATTTCAGCAGATTTTTAACAAAATATTCACATACAGCCCCAAAAAAACAGGAAAGCCAACCGGTGTGCGCTTTCCTTACAAAGAAACAGTCATAGCCGACGGATCTCGTCGGCTATGGCTGTTCTTTATTCGGTTACAGCATCGCTGTCGGCGGGTACCGTGTAATAATACGTTTCAAACGTGAAATAATCTGCAATCTGCTCAGGCGAGGTCAGAACGATGTCATCGGGGAAGGTAATCCATACGCGTTTGCCATTGTAGTTAATTCTCCATGTATTACGCTCTGCTTCATAAGCGTAGTCGATATATTCGCCATCCCATTTTTGAAGCAGTTCCTCTGACGGCTCACTTTGCGCATATTTAGATGCGTAAATCATAAAAACTTCATCGTGCTTGATCAAATTTGACGTGACATCGCCCGTAATCGGAATATAGGTGTAAATAAAATAATGCTTCAAATTTTCAACCATCCGGAACTGAAAATCAGGCGAATGCAGCGTTGGAACCTGTGTCATTTCCAGTGTGGTACCAATCGCACCGGGCTGCGCCTTTGCTGCTTCGGCGGTCGTGAGGGTGGCGATAAACTCATCCATGTCGGTGTAGTGCTCGGGAACCGGGTCTGCGGTCTCAATGCCGCTCTCCGGGGGGAACGGAGGGTCGGGATTCTCGCTTTTATCCGTGCCGCAGGCAAGCAGCGTCAGGCTGAGCAGCAGGGAAAACAGCAGCAGCAAGCAACGAAACAGTTTCATGACAAAGGCTCCTTTCATTCATCCTATAACTACATCAATACTATACCATACATTTTCGGGCATGTCAATAGTGACCAAAAAAATTTATAATTTCAACAGCTTTTTAAAAAAACATTCACATACATTCAAAAAAGCAGCAAAGCCAACCGGTGTGCGCTTTGCTTACAAACAACACACGGGGGAGTCTTTGAAGGACTCCCCCGCTTGTATATGCAATTAGTCGTCGATGGTGGGGATTCTCTGGATGTCCTTATCCGTGAAGATGTCCAGCTCGTCGAAAGAGGGCGAGGAGAACTCGGAGATGACGGACTCGGTATCGGTAGAGAACCAGTGACGGGTGTTAGGAGCGATGGTGTACTGCTGACCGGGCTCCAGGACGATCTCGTGGAAGACGGTGTAGCAGGTGTCTTCCTTAACGGGATGGCAGTGGTGGTTGGGGGTGGGCTCACCCTCAACGTACAGATAAACCTTACCGTAACGGCAGCGGAAGGTCTCCTGCTTACCGATGTAGTTCTTCTCGGGCAGCGGAGCATGGATGTGCTCGGGGCAGGTCATGCCGGGCAGCAGAACCATTTCCTTACCGCAGTAGCGGTCGGTATTGACGTAGGTGACCAGCAGAAGGCCGGTGTGATAAACGTCGTTCAGACCGAAGTCAGCGACCTCGATATTAGCCAGCTCGTCGGGGCTCATGACGATGCCTGCCTTTGCAAACACTTCAGCGGCTTGCTTGCGTGCGATCTCGATATCTGCTTTTTTCATGATATGTGTGATCCTTTCTGATTATGTTATTGCGGGAGCGGCTCTTGCGTTCCCTTTCCTATCTATTATACACCTTTGCAGCCGTTTTGTAAATACCTTTTTTTATTTTTTTAGCGGTGTGTGGGGCAGGTGAAGGGCGTGTGAAAAAATTTTATTTTTTCCTTTGAAAATTTTTCCAAAACTATTGCATTTTTCGAAAAGTGTGGTATACTCTAAAAAAAGAATAAACGCCCCCGTTTATTCGCGTTCGTAACACAGGAGTGGGTAACCGCCCTCCGTACTTTTCACATAATCAGGGCTCAGCCCCGTTCCTGTCCGCTTTGCTGCAGATATGAAAGGATGTGACTGTATTTCATGTTACCACTGGACACCCTGCCCCGTGAGCTGCTCACGCGCCTTGAAGGGCAGAACGTAACAGAAGATCAACTTTCCGTCGCGCTTCGGCTCGACCTGGATTCCTGCGGGAATTTTGGCGAGTCGTGGCTGGTTCTGGCAAAGGAAGCCAAAACGCTGTATCGGATTACGCCGACGGATACACATATACAGGTGTACGATCTCGCCACGCTGACCGAGCCGTACATCGACAACTTTACCACCTCCAACCGCATTCTCGGCCACCAGTATCCACCCGGGTACCGTCCCCTGCCCCGCAAGCAGGACTTCGTTGACGATGAAAAAGCCTTCAAGGCGGCGCTTGCCGACTATCACGCCGGCGGCGAGACCGTCATTCTCGGGTATTGTACCAATGCGTGCAAGAGGCGGCTTTTGGCGTTTATCAATATTTGGGAGCGCATGGCAGGCGGGCAGACCGTCGAGGAGAACGATCCCATTTTCGAGCAATTCAACGCCAAATGTCCCAAGTGCGGGACGGTTTACCCCGACCAGCAGCGCCGCATCTGCGAGCACTGTGCCAAGAAGTCGGGCACGCTGCTGCGTATGCTGTCCTATTTCAAGGATTTCAAGCCGCAGCTCTCCCTGGTCCTGCTTTGCCTGTTGCTGACGGCGGGCATTGCGCTGCTCTCGCCGCTGATCAGCGGACGGCTGCTGTTTGACCAGGTCATCACCGAGCCGACCTGGCTCGTCACCGATGTCGAGGGCAACGGCGCCCATTACACGGCAGAGGAAATGGCGCAGTTGGGGCTGCCGCTTGATGCTTACGAGCAGATCACGGGTACGCTGCACGAGCTCAAGTACGTATACATCATCGTCGGTGTATTGATCGCGCTCGCCATTGTCAATCTGGGCATCAGTATTCTGCAGCACCGCTGCAACGCCTATATGTCCACGCGCGTCACACGCAACATGAAGACAGCCATCTTCAGAGCCATTCAGGGGCAGTCGCTGTCCTTCTTCAACAAGAACAGCACGGGCGGTCTGATCAACCGCGTCAACTATGACGCCGCGCGCATCCGCTCCTTCTACATTGACGGTGTTCCCTATTTGCTGATCAACATCATCAAATTTATCGGCGTAACCATCTTCCTGTTCGCCATCAACTGGAAGCTGACGCTGATCGTGTTCATTCCCGTTCCGATCATCGTCTGTATGTTCAAGTTCATGCTGCCCAAGCTCTGGCGCTCGTTCAACCGCCAGTGGCGACGCTCCCACTCGCTCAACGTTATGCTGGGCGATTCTCTGGGCGGTGTTCGCGTGGTCAAGGCGTTTGCGAAGGAAGCCGAGGAAACCAACCGCTTCTATATGTACTCGACCAAGCTGTACGAGGCAAACCTCAAGACCAACCTGATCGCGCTGTCCATCTTCCCCGTCATCGGACTTCTGATCGGTATGTCCTCGCAGGCAATCTGGGGCTTTGGCGGTCTGGAGGTCATCGGCGAGCGCATGACGTACGGTGAGCTGACGGCGTATCTCGGCTACATCGGCATGATCTTTGAGCCGCTCAACTTCTTTACCAACTTCACCAACATTTTGACCGACACCATGAACAGTGCCGTTCGTATGTTTGAAACGCTGGACCAGATCCCCGAGATCACCGACGCGCCCGACGCGGTGGAGATCAAGGAATTCAAGGGAGCGATCAAGTTCGATCAGGTCTGCTTCCATTACAACCCCAACCGTCCCATTCTGAAAAACGTATCCTTTGAGATCAAGCCGGGCGATCACGTCGGTATCGTCGGTCACACGGGCTCGGGCAAGAGCACCGTGGCAAATCTCATTACCCGTATGTACGACGTCATCAGCGGCTCGGTCGAAATCGACGGACACAACGTCAAAAGCATCAAGACCGATTGTCTGCGCAAGGGCATCGCCATCGTATCGCAGGAGATCTTCCTGTTCCGCGGCACCATTGCCGACAACATTCGTTACGCCCGCCCCGACGCCTCGCTGGAGGACGTCATCGCGGCGGCGCGTGCTGCCAACGCACACGACTTTATCATGAAGCTGCCCGAGGGCTACGAGACCATGGTCGGTATCGGAAGCCGCTCGCTGTCCGGCGGTGAGCGCCAGCGCATATCGATCGCGCGCGCACTGCTGCTCTCGCCCTCCATTCTCATTCTGGATGAGGCGACCGCAGCCATGGACACCGAGACCGAGCGACTGATCAGCGAAGCAATCGAAAAGCTGATCGTAGGCAGAACGACCATCTCGATCGCGCACCGTCTTTCCACGCTCAAGGATTGCAACTATCTGATGGCAATCGAAAACGGCGAGGTCGCCGAGATCGGCACCGCCGAGGAGCTGCTGGAAAAGAAGGGCTGCTACTACAAGCTCTACACGCTTCAGAACGAGCAGATGAAGAAAGTGATGCAGGGAATCTGACGGCGGTCGATTCCGAAAGAAAGGGCAAAAGGTATCTATTATGGCAAACGAAAATAAAACAATTGACAAAACCACTGAGCTTTCGGCTGAGGACGAAAAGCTGTTCAGCGTACGACAGTCCATTCCGATGACTGCAGAAAACGCCATCTTCCGTCGCAGCGAGGGAAATCTGATCTCGCTGACGCTCACGCAGCCCGATGGTACGGTAGAGGAATTTGAGCGCGTCGTTCCCGTGCGCGCCTTCCCCATCACCGATCCCGACGAGTTTATTTCGATCAAGGAGCCCGACTCCCGCGAAAAGGGCAAGGGGGCGGAGCTTGGTCTGATCCGCCGCATGAGCGATTTTGACGCCGACACGCAGGCGTTGCTGCGTGAAGAGCTGGACCGCCGCTATTTCACACCCGTGATCACCCGTTTGACGGGCGTCAAGGAAAAATTCGGTTACTTCTACTGGGATGCCGAGACAACGGCGGGCAAGATCAGCTTCGTCATGACCAACGTATCCTCCAATATCCGCACTCTGGAGGACGGCAGAGTCTTTATTCACGACATTGACGGTAACTGCTTTGAGATCCCCGATCCTGCCAAGCTTGACAAGGCAAGCCTGAAGAAGATCGAGATCTACATGTAAGTGAGGAGGGTCACCTCATGAAGCTATTGTTTGATCTGCCGACGCGCGACGAGCAGGCGTTCCTTGCCGTTTGCGCGGAGGATGAAAAGCGAATGTACTGCGTTCCCTACGATTTTGAGGGCGAGCGCCGTGTGAGCGGCTTTATGGTCATTACCGACAAGCGCATTTACCGCATTCTGGAGGGCGAGGTGCTGGATGTCTGGTCCCTTTCGGAAATGAGCGATTTTTCCGTTGAGACCTTTTACGGCGCTTGCGGCTTTTACGCCAAGGTGCGCGGCAATTCCACGCTGCTGTGCCGTTTTATCTCCGGACGCAACCTCCCCCGTTACAGTGTACTGCAAAACGCTTGCGATGAGCTTGCCACGGGCAAGGTCCGTGTCGTAAGCAGCAACGAGCCCGAGCGCTTCTGCCCCAAGTGCGGCAGACCGTTCGTGGTTCACACCAAGATCTGTCCCTTCTGTCAGAGCAAAAAGGAAATTTACAAAAAGCTGTGGGGCATGACGCGTGGCTTGCGTCTGATGATGCTGTTCCCGCTGGTGGTCGCCATGATCGGCATGGTCATCCGCTTTGTTGTACCTGCAGTCCAAAAAATCGCGATCAACTATTACATCTATCCGCAGGATAACGCCGCCCCCAGTGCCGTCGTCGAGACATTGCGCTCACTGGTCGGCGATGTGGGAATGCAATTTATCGTCATCGTTATCTGCATCGTTACGTTGGACCTGTTCCACCGTGCGCTGGGCGTCGTACAGTCGCGCCTGGCTGCCGTTTCGGGTAACCGCTTTACCCGCATGCTGCGCGCGCTGCTGTTCGAGAAGATCCAGATGCTCTCCATGGCTTCCATTCAGAACAAATCCACCGGTGATCTGATGGGACGTATCAACAACGACGTCGCGGTGGTACAGAACTTTATCACCAACCTGCTGCCCACTTATTTTGCCCAGCTGTTTTCCTTCGTGATGGCACTGGGGCTGTTGGTCTGGCTGTCGCCCGTCATGTGCCTGTTTATCTTCATTCCGCTGCCCATCGCCGTTTTCTGCATTGTCAAGTTCTGGTCGTTCATGCAAAAGCGCAACGTGCGCGCCTGGATCCTCGATCAGCGCACCAACCGCGGTCTGCAGGACGTGCTCAACGGCATTCGTGTCGTCAAGGCATACGGCAACGAGGAAAAGGCCATCGACGAATTTGAGTACAACACCGCCAAGCAGTCGCGGCAGGAGGAATCCAACGCCAAGCTGTTTGACACGCTGTTCCCCATTCTCGGCTTTGTCGTTCATTTCGGCAGTTATCTGATCATGATGTTCGGTAACGTCTGGCTGTATCAGGGCTCGCTTGATCTTGGTACGCTCAATCAGTTCAACAGCTACGCCGGTATCGTTTACGAGCCGCTGATGCAGATCACCGCCATTCCCCGTAACATTTCCGCATTTATCACCTCTCTGTCCAAAATTTTGGAGATCCTTGAGGAGGAGCCCGAGGTCAGCGACATTGAACTGCCCTTGGACATCCGCATTGAAGGCGACGTTGAGATCAAGCACGTGACCTTTGGCTACGACAGCTACAATCCCGTGCTCAAAGACATCAACGTATCCATCAAGCAGGGTGAGATGATCGGTGTGGTCGGTCACTCGGGCTGCGGCAAGACGACGCTGATCAATCTGATCATGCGTCTTTACGACGTGACCGAGGGTGAGATCGTCATCGACGACGTTAACATCAAGGATATTTCGCAAAACGCGCTGCGCTCGCAGATCGGCGTTGTGCTGCAGGAAACGCATCTGTTCTCGGGCTCTATCCGCGACAACATTCGTTACGCCAAGCCGCACGCGACCAGCGAGGAGATCATCGCGGCTGCCCGCATGGCAAACGCACATGATTTTATCATGTCGCTGCCCGAAGGCTACAACACCATGGTCGGCGAGAAGGGCTACTCCCTCTCGGGCGGTGAGCGTCAGCGTATTGCCATTGCGCGTGCGCTGATTCACGACCCGCGCATTCTCATTCTGGACGAGGCAACGGCGGCGCTGGACACCGAGACCGAAAAGCTGATCCAGGACGCCATCACCAAGGTCACCAAAGGGCGCACGACGTTCGCCATTGCGCACCGTCTGTCCACGCTGCGAAATGCCGACAAGCTGCTGGTGCTTGACCACGGCCGTCTTGCCGAGTTCGGTACGCACACCGAGCTGCTGGAAAAGAAGGGCATTTACTACAAGCTGGTTATGGCGCAGCACCGCGCTACACTGGCAAAGCAGGCAGGCGTTGAGGTGTAATTGAGTGATATGAAATGATATGAAATATGGGGAAAACTTTTTTCAAAAAGTTTTCCCCATCCCCCTTTCAAAAACTTTATAAAACGGACGGAGCGGATCACTTGCGTGGTCCGCTCCGTATTCCCGGTATATGACGTATGTTTTTTTGGTCAGATCATCCATCAAGGGGCATACACGACGTCTGCCAAAATCATTCATCCCAGCGATAGCAAAGCTGCCGTCCGTCGCCCGAGAACTGCTCCGGAACCATGCGCTCCAGCCAATCCAGCGGTTCAAGGTTGCTTCCTCCTCGCGTGATCCGACGGAACATCTGCATCAGTCGTTCCTCGTCCTCACGGCTGAGAATGCCGGGGGCTGCGGAAATAAAGAAGGCAGAGTCGCTCATGCTCAGCAGCTCGGAAAATTGCAAATTCAGCTCGGTCGGCACGCGATCGGTGAAGGCGGCGCAATCGGCGTCCGTCATAAAGAAGGCTTTGTTCTGACACAGGCGGAACGCCAGCGTGTTGATGCCGTAATCCCGCGTGATCTCCCAATGATGTCCGCTGGTATCGCAGCCGCTGCGCACGATGTCGTGAATGCCTGCCGCCAGGTGGTTATAAATGTTACAGCCGATGATATACGCGCCGTTTGCCGCCTGCTGGATCAGCGTATACAGGTCCTTGCACACCTGTGCGTTGGTCTTGCTGCGATCCTTCCAATGCCAGCCCTCTCTTGTCAGATTGGGCTTGAGGAAAAACTGCTTACCCATCAGGTCGGGACAAGTGAAATCATGCTTGATCAGACGGTAGCCACTGTCCGAAAGGCCGCGGATCAGGCGTCGAATGTAGTGCTGCGCGCCGGGCGTGGTGGGATCAAGCACCTTGCCGGGGCACTGATGTCCCTGGTTTTCGGAGTAACACTCCTCGGGGATCTCGGGGCAATGCTCATCCAGCACCAAGAGCGGACGTACCCAAATGCCCGGCTCACAGCCGATCTCGCTGATCTGCCGTGCGACCTCTGCCATATCGGAAAAATCGTCGTTGGGAACGAAGGGACCACCATTATAATCGTCGGTGCCGTATCGGTTCCAGCCGTCATCGATGACCATAAACGGGCGGGGAGCTCCCACGTCGTTCTTGCTTGCCAGACGGGCACATAGACGGGCATCCTCCAGCACAGAGGCCCTTGTAATCTTTCCGTAGGTATAGTACCACGTATTGAAGCCGTAGATGGGGCGATCGGGGTAGCTTGATTTCGTGCTCATCCGTTGGCAGAACGCCTGCGCAGCGGCATACAGTGTCTGTCCGTCCTCGCTCTTCTGATACACGGCCTCGGCACACAGCAACGGCTCATTGAGGTATACGCCCTCACCGCCGTTTCTTACGTCGCAGATCAGCGTCACGCCGTCCGCCTCGATATCCCAGGCGCAAAAGCTGTTGCAGCCGGTCTTGACGCCGAAGCCATGCGTATGGCTACCGTCATACGCCAGAAAATACCATTGTGCGGGATGGGGGAGCGGCAACGTGCGCCACGCCAGATCGGCAAGCGCCACGCCCCATGTATCCGCCAGCACCTTTTGCATAAACGAGGTGTCAAACAACCATTTGACACGCACTTGCTTGATCGGCTGTGCGGACGGCGACAGCACAATGCGCACGCTCTGCTCGGTGCTCTCTACACGCACAAGGCTCTCGGAGGGCTCGATGATTTGATACTGATGGTGAAAAAGCATACGTAATTCTTCCTTCCTTACATTTTATACCTGCTGCCCGCGGCGGGAGATGCGCTGCATCACGTCCCATGCCGTTGCTTTGAATTTTTGCACAGCGGCAACACCGTGATTATTTTGATGATTGGCGGCATACAGCGTTCGGCTACCGGCGCCCTTGATATTGTAAAAAACAACGTCCTCGCTGTACAGGTGCGTCTTGAACATGATATCCGGCACAAAGCACAGGCCATTCCCGGATGCTGTCAGGCGGAAGGAGGTGCTGAGCTGGTCGAGCCGAAAATTTACGTTCGGAGAAAATCCGTTGACGTCGAACACGCTTTGCGCGTGCTTATACATGCTGTTGCCGCGCTTGAGCAGGATAAACTTTTCGTTTTGGAACAGCGAGAGGTCGATCTGCGGCATCTGATCGGCGTGGATGCGCCCATAATAGAGGTCGTCCGCGCGTGCATATAGCGCTTGCTTGCCGTCGTTGCAGGGATAGGCTGCCGGAACGGCAAGCAGGATGCTTTCCGCTGCCAACGCGGTATATTCCAGTCGGTCGTCCTTGGTATCATAGCTGTCGATGATCAGATCGATCTTGTCGCCCTGCAGCATTTTTTCAAGCTCGACCGAGTTTGCCTCGTATATGGAGATCTCGACGTTGGGGTAGAGCTTGGAAAATTCACTGACGATCAGCGGCAGAACATACGAGCAAACGTAGTTGGTGCCGCCGATGCGGATGTCCCCTGCCTTCATGTTGTTGATGTCATCCAGCTTTTGAGAAAAGGCTGCTTCGATCTCCATGATCTTTTGGGCACAGGCAAGGTATTCATAGCCGATCCTTGTCGGCGTCAGATCTCCCGTTCTGCGTTCAAACAGCGGACGACCGATCTGCTGCTCAATTTTTTTGATTGCGGCACTCAAGCAGGGCTGCGAAACATACAGCTTTGCCGCCGCTGCCGTAAAGCTCTTTTCCTTATATACTGCGTAAACATATTCCTTCTTATCAAACATATATACCACCTATAAAAAATATTTATGGCTCGTATCGATTATATGTATTTGATTATACCATAAAAGTCGTGTATAATCAAGAGGAAGAGGAGGAATTGTTGTGAAATTATTGACAGATTTATTGATTGTATGCCCGCTGCTGTTTCTTGCCGGTCTGATCGACGGCATTTCCGGCGGTGGCGGCATCATTTCTCTGCCCGCGTATCTGATGACGGGCATGTCGCCAAGCGTGGCGTACGGCTGCAACAAGATGCAAAGCTTCCTCGGTACAAGTGCTTCCCTGTTCAAGTATGCAAAATCCGATCTGGTTGACGTTCGTCCCGCGATGATCGCGTGCATCACGGCGATCATCGGCTCCATGGTTTCGACCAACATCATGTTTGCCC
Source organism: Clostridia bacterium (assembly GCA_017452545.1). Taxonomy (GTDB): domain Bacteria; phylum Bacillota; class Clostridia; order Oscillospirales; family CAG-272; genus SIG644. The sequence goes on from JAFTME010000118.1 coordinate 31,383, forward strand.
TCTCTGACGATGTCAAAAAGATCATCATTGTCGTTGCCATGGCCTTTATCATTACCTTGACGCTCCTGGTCGGTCGTTTCAAGCTCGACGGTCGGGAAATGACGCGTCTTGTCCTGACACCGACGACCGTTCTTCTATGCCTTGTCTGCGGACTGCTGCTCGGGCTGTACGACGGCTTTTTCGGCCCCGGCTGCGGCACTGTGGCGCTGATGCTCTTTTCTGTCATCTTCGGCTACGATATGCGCGTGGCGACGGGAAACGGAAAGGTTATCATCGTGGTTTCCAATCTGATCGCGCTGGTCAGCTACATCGCCAAGGGCAGCATTTTGTATGAGATCGCCATTCCCGCGTCGATCGCCAACATTCTGGGCAGTTATCTCGGCGCTTATCTGGCAGTCAGAAACGGCAAGCGATTGGTCAAGTGGGTTCTCTATCTTGTGACTGCCGTGCTGATCGTGCAGGCAGTTCTGAAGTTGATTTGAATGCAAGGAGGAATCTGATATGCAAAAAAGAATTTCCGATTACGGGGTGCACATCGGCACACTCGCGCGCGGTGAACGCAACAAAATCACCGACGTTCCCGGCGTTCGCGTTGGTCACGCCACCATCAAAACAGACAAGTATCGCACGGGCTGCACGGTGATCCTTCCCTCGGAGAGCAACGTGTATACCAACAAGCTGGTCGCCGCCTCCTTTGTACATAACGGCTACGGTAAAACGTGCGGCACGGTACAAGTCGACGAGCTCGGTACGCTGGAAACGCCCATCGCGCTGACCAACACACTCAACGTCGGACTTGTGGCGGATGCGCTGGTTGAATATACGGTCAACCGCTGCGAGGCGGAGGGTGTATTCGCAAGAAGCGTCAACCCTGTGGTTGGTGAATGCAACGATGCGAGCATGAACACCATTGCCGATCGTCCCGTCAAAAAGGAGCACGTATTTGCAGCGATCGAGAGCGCTGCGGTGGATTTTGAAGAGGGCGACGTCGGCGCGGGCACGGGTACCGGCTGCTACGGATTCAAGGGCGGCATCGGCTCAGCCTCGCGTGTGATCGAGCTGGACGGCAAGACGTATACCGTGGGCATTCTGGTACAGTCCAATTACGGTGCAACGCACGATCTCACCATCAACGGGGCACACATTGATCAAAGCATTCTTGACGAGGTCAACGGCGCCGAATGCGATAAGGGCTCGATCATCGTCGTGCTCGCCTGCGACGTGCCGCTGTCAGCGCGACAGCTCAAGCGCGCGGTCAAGCGCTGCTCGGTCGGTATTGCCCGTCTGGGTTCCTACATCGGGCACGGCAGCGGCGAGGTCTTTATCGGCTTCTCCACCGCGAACGTCATTGCGCCCGAGAGCGAGATCATGAGCATTCGCTGCATCAACGAAAACGTCATTGATCGCGTTTTCCGTGCCGTTGGCGAGGCAACCGAGGAGGCCATCCTCAATTCTATGGTCTGTGCATCGGCGGCGCCGGATCTGAACGGCAACACGATACACAGCTTAGCGGAATATCTGGACCGCTTGCAAGGCAAGCAGTAATTCCGGAACGTATAAACCCAAAAACACAATGATTTTGGAGGAATTAAAATGAAGAATACCTGGTTGAAATTACTGTGCACGCTGTTGACGCTGTGCACGCTGCTCTCTGTCGTGGCATGCCGGGAAACCACCCCCGCGGAGCAGCCCGACGATCCCACGCCCGACGTAAGTGACGAGGGCGGGGAGAACGACGGAGACGTCCCGGTCGATACGACGCCCGATGACGATCCCTCACAGCCCGACGATAACGATCCCTCACAGCCCGACGACAGCACCGATGTAGAGCTGCCCGAGGACCCCAACAAGCTGACGCCCAACGCTTCGTACATTTTAGTCCGCTCCGAAAACTCCAAGATGGACGAAATGACCGCCACTCAGCTGGTATGGCGCGGATTGAGAAGCACGTACGGCGGCGCCTTCACTATGAAGACCGACTTCGTCCCGAGAGATGCGACGGAGATCGAAAGAGCCGAATACGAGATCCTGATCGGTGCGACCAATCGCCCCGAGAGCCAGGAGGTGCTTGCAACCCTTTCCCACAAGGATTGGTGCTATAAGATCGTCAACAAAAACGTCATCGTCATCTGCGGCGGCTCACCCGAGACCACGCTTGTGGCGGCAAAAGCCTTCTTGCGCGATCTGATCGGCTACGAGGAAAACATTGAAACCAAGGAGGTCATCACGGCAGGCACGGCAAACGTGCTGGACGTTGGCGCCTCGTTTGAATACCGCTATGAGTTCCCGGTAACCTCCTTCACCATCGGCGCTCACAGCATCAAGGACTATACCGTCGTTACCTCCACCAAGGTCAGCGCTCCCGATGCTGCCAAGCAGCTTACAAGCCATTTCCTTGATTTGATGGGATATGAGATCCCTGTGGTTACGCTGGAGGAATACAACAAGGGTGAGGGCGGCCCCGCCATCTTCCTGGGCTGCGCAGACACGGAAGACAAGCATTTGTCCGTCAAGCCCTACGGAAAGGATCGTTACTACATCTTTGAATCCGGCGATAACATCATCATCGACTTCATTGCAAAATCTGCTGCAACGGGTGCCGTGGCTCGTTTCGTCGAGGAATGCACGCCCGAGGAGTTGACCGAAACGATCTCCGTTTCCTTGCCTGCCGAGGATCCCATCACAGGCTTCCACATTCCCAAGGGCACCAATTCGTTGGATCTGAATGAGGTCACCACGAAGGAGGTCGCACCGGGCGTGGTATACGAGGAGCGCCTGTATTACGATCCCAACGGCAAGCCTGTGCGCGCGTATATGATCACGATCGCCAAGGGGGCAGCCACCATCGCCACCAGCCTGCCCGGTGATAAGGAAAAAATCGGTACATACGCTACCGTTCTCGATCAGTTGCAGTCCGCACAGGACAACGGCAAGAACGTAGTTGCGGGCATCAATGCAGACTTCTTCGGCAACACCATGCTGGGCGTTTGCGTTCGCGAGGGCAAGGAGCTGCACGGTGTCAGCGGACGTCCCTGGTTTGGCATTCTGGATGACGGCACTGCGGTCATCGGCGTGGCCGGAGAATATTCCCGCTATGCAAACCGTCTGGTTACCGCAGTCGGCGGCTCTAACGTCATGGTTGACGGCGACTACGTCACACACATTTCCATTGATGATGAATTCGGATATACCCGTCACCCCCGTACCGCTGTCGGTATCAAGGCAGACGGCAGCGTCGTTCTGCTGGTTGTAGACGGCAGACAGTCCAAGATCTCCAACGGCGCGGCTCTGGCTGACCTTGCCGACATTCTGGGCTCCGTCGGTTGTGTTGATGCGATCAATCTGGACGGCGGCGGCTCCAGCACCTTCGTTTTGAAGGAGGGCGACGAGCTTTGCGTCAAGAACAGCCCCTCGGATGGCTCTCTGCGCGACGTTGCCGATGGCTTGATGGTCATCCTTCCTTAAAATTTTAAAGGCTACGCATCTCATCTGCGGATTTCGCAGATGAGATGCGTTTGTTTTTTCCTCTTTGTGCTGCCCTGCCACTTTTTAAAATTTTTTGATTTTTCTTGACGGCATGGGAGTGGTATGGTATAATGGTTGTACCATCCTTTCGCGAAAGCAAAGGCATATGAACCACCTAAGGAGGAGTCACAATGAAACGACTACTGTGTACACTACTGTCAGCCATTATGATCATCGGCTGCGCAGGAATGCTCGCAGCATCCGCACAAACAGCGGAGCTGGAGGCACTTTGCCTGACCGTCCAGCCGGGCAGTGACGTCACGTCACTGAATTTCAACTGGATCACACGCGGCGCGCCCTACGAAAGTGTCGTAGAGATCGCCCCCGCATCCGAGGATTTTGACACGGCAAAGCGGATGGTCATCGGAACGTATGCGCAAACCGCGTTCTCCGACACGACGGAGGACGGAGAGACGATCCCCCGCGTAGCCAACAAAGTGACCGTTACCGATCTTGAGCCCAACACGAGATACAACTATCGCGTGGGTGACGGTGCAACGTGGTCCAAAATGTACTCCATTCGTACCGGTCATGCGAAGTGGGTCTCCGCCTACATCGTATCCGACGTACATATCATCAGCAGCGAGGTCGGCCTCAATCTGCAGGATACTGCTGACGACTGGGGCAAAACGCTGGCACAGCTGGAGGATCTGGGCGAAGCCGATCTGATCCTGTCCATCGGCGACCAGATGCAAAACACCACGCGCCTGGACTATATGGAGGGCTTCTTCAATCAGCCTCTTCTGTCCGAATTTATGCTGGCCCCCATCGATGGTAACCATGACGTTTCCCCTGCCTCTCGCAACTGGCCCCTGTTTACCAATGTTCCTAACCCCACCGAGGGCGGCTCGAAAAACGGCATCGGAGATTATTTCTTCAAGCAGGGCAACGTTTTGTTCGTCATGCTGAGTTTGACGGATGTTAACTTCAAGGACGGCACGCACGAGAAGGTGTTCGAGGAAGCCATCAAGGCTTATCCCGATTACGATTGGATGGTCGTCGGCTTGCACGAGTCCATCTACGGCTTGTATATGTACAAGCAGACGGACATGGGAAGCAAGACTCCCGAGGAACACCACGAAAGCGTATACGCGCCTTATATTGAGGTCATCGAAAAATACGGCGCGGATCTGGTGCTGACCGGTCACGCGCACAACTACTCTCGCTCTCACTTTATGAAGGACGGCGAGATCCAAGAGGTCGAGCAGAACGAGGACGGCGCATACGTCGATCCCAGCGGAACGGTTTGGGTAGAAATGGGCACCACGCACCGCACGGGCGGATGGGCTGTGGGACAGTCCGCAAAGCCCAACTTCCCCTGGTCCTGGTTGGACTATTATTACTCCGGACAAATCGGTGTTAATTCCTATGCAATCCTGGAAACCTACGGCGACACCCTGACGCTGACCGGCTACAAGCTGCTGGAGGAGGATTCGGTGATTGACACGCTGACCATCGTGAAAAGCGGTGCAGGCTTGAGCAAGAACGACAAGCCTACCGAGGAAACGCCGACGCCCCCCGCTGATCAGGATCCCCCCGTCGAAACACCGGAGACTCCCACCGAGACCCCCGAGACGCCTACCGAGACGCCCCAAACTCCCGCCGAGCCCCAGCCCTCTGCTATCAGAGGTGTTCTTTGGGCGGTGCTTGGCTGCATCAGTGCTGCCGCAATCGGCGTGCTGGCATATGCCGGCGTCCTGCTTGCCAAGAAGAACGCAAAAAAACAAGTATAAGCAAGGGAGGATAACAACATGAAAAATAAAATTACTGCAATCGTTTTGTTACTGGCGCTCCTGCTTTCCTGTGTCGTTCTGCCCGTTGGTGCAGCGGCTGATGATATTTCCGTTTTGTGGGCAAACGGTGACACTGTAGCCAAAAACCTGGATGGTACGCCGCGCGGTTGGACGGCGATCGACCATATGCTCTCGCGACCTGACAAAACCTCTACCGAGCATACCATCTCTGCCTCCAAGTCCTTTGAATTCACCTTGACGGCAGAGCAAAGCAAGCGTCTGTCTATCCGCAACGGTCGTTACGGAAACACCCCTCACTCAAGGGCATTCCCTCGGAAAATATGGCTCTGTCCTTCTGGATCTATGCCACGTCAGACGTAACGCTGCAGCCCGGTCTCCGCATTCGTATTGGCGGGGCCTCGGATGGTGGCTATGAGCTTTCTCCTCTCACCGGTGCAATGGCAATGTCACAGCCTCAGCAGTTGGTACGCGGCTGGAACCATTTTTACATCGATATGGGCAAAGCGCTGACCGATCCCAGCTACGGCGTATGCAAATGGGTCAGCGAAGCGGGACTATTCATCAAGGAGTACCCCGGCGTTGACAAGCAGATGAACATCGGCGGCTACTGCTACTTGGATTTTTATTCCATTCATTTGACAAACGGCTCGCCCGACGTAAAAATCTACGTTGACGATATTAAGTTCCTCAATACAGCACGCCTGGATGAGGCTGTGCAAAAGGTCAATTCCGCCGAAGCGCTGGAAGCGGTTGCTGCCGACGGCACCTACAAGAATATTGAGCTTTGCGGCAACATTAAGTTGACTGAGCCCTTATTCATCAGCAACGCCTGCAGCATCAAAACCAACGGCTACACCATCACCGGCAAGGATGCGCTGTTCGTCATGCCCGGCGTGACGGCTACGTTGGACGGCAAGGAGATCCCCGCCTACACCGATGACATTCCCGTCTCCGGCGTCAAGCTTTCTGCCAATGAGATGTCCGTATATGAACATAACACCTGCACGCTGACCGCCAACGTGCTGCCTGCAAGCGCCGCCAACTCTACCGTTACCTGGGCATCCTCTGATGAGAGCATTCTCAGCGTGGATCAGAACGGTAAGTGCACTGCGCACAAGACGGGCAAGGTAACCGTCACGGTAACCACCAAGGAGGGCGGATTTACCGCAAGCTGTGAGGTTACCGTCAAACCTGCAAGCAAGCAGCTTTCGTTCGTTAACGTCGATACTCCGGTCAGCGAGTGGAAGTTCCATCAGCACACCGCCGGCACGGGTACGACCTCCAAGGAGATCACCATGAGCTCCTCTGCCTCTTACGTTGGCACATGGACGGCAAGCGAAAAGCTTCGCACCACGCTGCGAAACCCGGTGGGTGTTTCCCTTGCCTCCATTCCTGCCGAAAATCTGGCGTTCTCCTGCTATATTTACGCTGAGGAGGACATTTCCCTGGAGCCCGGCTTCATTCTTCAGCTCGGCAGCGGCAGCGACGGTGGCTGGCGCTTCCAGCCTGCCAAGGGCGCATTTGCCAACAATGAAAAGGCGCTGGTCAAGGGATGGAACCGTTTGTATATCGACATCGGCAAGGCGCTCTCCGGCGATACCTCGGCGGGAACGGTCACCTATTACAAGGGCGCCGGTCTCTACGAATCGCTCAGCAGCATCAACGAGGCAACCATCACCTATTTTGATATGTACAACGCCAAGTTGGTCGCCGGCAGCCCGAACACCAAGATCTATTTTGACGATGCCAAGTTTATCAACACAGCATATGCGGACGAGTATGAGCAGCCCGTCAACAACGAATCGGCGCTGCGTTATCTCGTAGAGCAAACGACGACCGAAAAGCTGCACCTGACCTACCCCATCACGCTGACGGATTCTTTGGTCATCACCAGAGATATGACCATCAACGCTGACCGCGCGCAACTTAAGGGCGCGCAGGGCAAGCCTTTGTTTATCATCAAGGGTGCTGACGTTACCGTTCGCGAGGGTAACTATCGCGATGCGGGCACCTCTTGCCTGTTCTCGGTCACGGACGGCGGTAAGCTGACCTATGACGGTACGGTGCGTATATCGGGAACCGACGAGATCATCTTCGACGTGGATAGCGGCTGTACGCTGCAGCTGGAGGGTGCAACGCCCTACCTCCTGGAGCCTCCCACCTCGGTATATCCCGAAAGCTTTGCAGGCGCGCAAGGATACCTGCTTGCCAAGTTGCCCGGCGGCACGGCTGTCGGTACGCTGTTCGATCGCTACACCAAGGTCAGCGACGACGCGTTTGATTATTATTTCGTAGCAACGTCCACAGGTGACACGCCTTCGGACGATACTCCCTCGGACGATACTCCCTCGGACGATACTCCCTCGGACGATACTCCCTCGGA
>JAFTME010000119.1 GCA_017452545.1 Clostridia bacterium
CTTGCCGGTATACAGACCAAGATCGGTGATGGATAGCAGAAAGTGCTCGCTGCCGCTGCTTTTGAGCGCACTCAGCGCCACGTCGTACAGGCTTTTCTCCGGCAGAACGTCAGCGGATACGGAAATGAGATCTTGATAGCCGAAGCTCTCGTAGGTCTTGGCGCCGCCGTATGCGCCGCGGGGTCCCGAGGCTACAGCGAGCGTATAGAAGTCTTTTTCAGACAGAATTTTGGCAAGCGTGGTCAGTTGATCGCCACGAAGTCCGACGAGCGGCTCACAAAACTGCGGTGCGTAGGCGGAGGAGCTCATGACGATGTCAAGGCCCGCAGCGTGAGCACTTGCCGAAACGTTGTTCTTATAGTAGGAAAAATCGTCAAGCAAGGCACGCAGACCGGGCATCAGCGCCTTTCCGTCGACCTCGGCCTCGATCAACCCGTCACCAAGACCCTGCACGCTGATCATAATGACGTTTTTGGGTGTGAACACCGGAGGCTCATCCGCGGTTGTCTCGGACTCCCCGCCCGATCCGTCGGGGGGAACACCCTCTGACGGTGAGTTTTGGCAGGCGGTAAGCGCAAGGCTTATAAGAAGCAGCAGGACAAGCGAGAGCAGAAAAGCGTGTGCCGCGCAACGGCGAGAATTTTGGCGGTTTTTGTTCATGATAATTAACCTCTCAATTGTAGCATAGCGTATCACTGCTATAATCATACACTTTTTTTCGAAAAATGTCAATAAAAGGAAAGCGAAACGCATGGCAGCGCACCCTTTTGAGGTACGCTGCCATATGTGTAGAATGATTATTTCGCTTTTTTGCTCTTGAGCACAACGATCACAAGCGCTACGACAAGTGCCACGATAATCACAGCAGCAATGATGATGATCAAGATCAGACCGGATACACCAACCGTTTCCGAGTGCTGCTCGTTTACAGTATCGTCGTCGACCGGCTCCTTTTCGCCGTCGTCGGGCGTAGGATCCTCCTCCGAGGGCTGCTCGTCAACGGGAGGCTGCTCGCCCTCCTCGCGTCGGCTCTCGTCGATGGGATCCTCGCCGACGAAGTCCAGCGTAACGGTAAACTGATTCTCGGGACGGAAATACTGCTCCTTGAAGGTAGAGTAATACTCGACCTGAATTTCGTCGCTGTCCTCCGAGAAGTGCAGCGCGGCAACCATGCCAAGACCGCCCATGGACGCGTCCACGCCCTGCGCGTCGATCAGCATTTGCGTAACGATGTTGCCGTTTTCACCCTCATCCTGCGAGGTAACGATGCGGCTGCAGGGGTCATGACCGTTGAGCACCAGCACGATGTTCTCGTGATTTTTGACCAGCTTATCCCACATATGGTCGCCGTTATTGTGACCGCCCGTGGTTGCGGGAGGGCAGACATCGCCCTGGTCGAGCGTGGTGCCGTCGCGGAACAGATAGCAGTGGGTGGTCAGAATGACGTTATAGTCGGGGTGCTTTTCGATGATGTCGGCTGCCCAGTTGAGCACGGCGTCGGAGGCGCCGTAGTCCAGCGTAAAGACAATGTACTTGCGGTTGCCGACGGTAAACTTCTGCCAGGAGTTGATCATGCTCTCGCCATACGTGCCGTCAACCAGGTACTCGTACTCATCGTAAGGGAAGTAGCGGTTGAAGGTTGCCGTCGAGTCGTGATTGCCGCGCACCAGCGAGAAGGGAATCACGCCCTCCATGCGGAGAATATTCTCCATGGCGATCTCCCACTCCTTATCGGCGCTGGTCTCGGTGATATCTCCCAGACCCATGACGAACTTGATATTCTTCTCGTCCTTGTTGTCCATGATCCAGTCGTAGACCAGATGGAAGCGATCCTGATGCTTTTGCGCCAGCACCTGGGTGTCGCCGACGGCGACAAAGGTGTAATCAAAGTCGGTGACGGGCTCCTTGTCCTCCTCCGGGATCCAGACGACCTGCTTGCCCTTTTTGATGTCATAACCGTTGCCGCTCAGGTCCTCAAGAAGACCGTCCTCGGTCAGCGTGGACAGATCGTAATGTGCGATCAGTGCATCGTCCAGATCCGGCTCGATCATATCGCCGTTGATCTCGTCCTCGGTACGGACGTCGCTGTAAACGGCGACGGAGCGAATGCGACCGCGGAAGAACATGCTGTTCTCCGCACGCCAGTCACCGCCCAGCACGAAGGGCTCGGTGCAGCGCAGATCGCGGGTATCCTTGGTGATCTTGAGCGTGGCGGCAAGCGCGCCGTCCACGTAGCAGCGCACCTCGTTCTTTGCCTCGTCGCGGACGATGGTCAGATGCAGCCATTCACCCGTACAAACGTTGACATTGGTAAAGATCCAGTCGGTCGTGCCGGAGGTGTCGCTCCAGTACAGACGGGGTCTGCCGTTGGGATGGATCTCAAAGTTGATGCAGGGCACAGCATCTCCATAGTTGCCGAGAATGATGCCTGCGCGGCCGGAGGCAGCGCTCTTGGGCAGATTGATCCACGCCTCAAAGGTGGTGGGCGTGCTGCTGTACGGCTTGGCAGCCGTATACAGCGAGGATGAACCGAAGGAAATGCCGTCGTCAGAGGCGGCAGCCGCCGTCAGCGGCAGGCAAAGCAGCGTGCCGAGCAGCAAAGCAAGCGTCAGCACAAGACTCAGTGTACGGGTGATGTGTTTCATCGGAATCCGTCCTTTCGCGGCGCACCGATGGCTCTCGTCGAGCCAAAATACGCCGATATGTATTGATTTTATTATAAAGAAAGGGCGCGCAGATGTCAAGAGCTTTGCCGATTTTTTTTGCTGCCGCGCGGATATTTCTCCTTTTATTGACAAGCGCGATGTGTTTTGCTATAATGAAGCAAAGAGCACTTACGGAGGATCTTGCCATGTCAAAGCAGCGATTTCACACGCTCCCATCATATTTTGACGATATTTTAGCGCAGCGGGAGCAGTGCCTGTTTCTCAGCCCGACAACGCCCTACGACGCGCCGGAAAACCTGCATTTTCATAAGCAGCTGGAGCTTGGGCTGTGCTTGTCCGGTCACGGCATCTTTTATATTCATAACGAGATCTATCCCTTCGGTCCCGGTGACATCTCGCTGATCTATCCCGGCGAAAGCCATATCGCCCAGAGCGCGCGGACGGCACCGAGCGATTGGCAATTTCTGACGGTCGATATTGAGGCGCTGCTGGGCTCCTGGCAGGACTTCGGGGCGCTGCGCACGCTCGCGGAGCAATACGGCGCGGGGCGCATTCTGAGCGGCACGGAAAACAAGCAGGTCGCCCCGTATCTGCGGCGGCTGATCTCACTGTATTACGAGGACGCCCGTACCTACGGCGAAAAGCTGGGACAATACGCCGCGCTGATCGCCTGCATCCTTTACGAGAGCGCCGCTTGGACGCACGCCGCAGAGAGGGAAGGGGAGCCGCGCTATACCGACGGGCTGCGAGAGCTCTACCCTGCGGTACAGTATATCCTCAACCGCTACAGCGAGGACGTGCAAACGTCGCAGCTGTGCGAGTGCTGCAATCTCAGCCCCGTGCATCTGCGGCGCAAATTCGCCGCGCTGATGGGCGTCTCGCCCATCGCCTTTCTGCACAAGATCCGCATCAGCCACGCCTGCAGTGCGCTCAGCTCGACCGAGTTCTCCGTCCTCCGTGTCGCGCAGCAATGCGGCTACAGCTCGCTCAGCTCGTTTAACCGACAGTTTCAAAAATGGATGCATTGCTCCCCCTCGGAGTACCGCACGGCGCACCAACGGGAGAAATGAGAAAACATGGTCGTTTTTGCATAGAATTCGGTTGAAATTGCGTTGAAATGCGCGAAATATACCTGTATAATGAAGATACCAAATGAAAAAGGAGGGCTATTCTATGTACGTCAATCACGATGCAAAGCAACCCGACGCGCTTGCCGAAATTCTTTCGCTGCGTCCTGCAGGTGCCGACATTCCCCCTCGCACCCCCGATCGCCTGACCTCGCGCATCAAGGGCGCGCTGATCGGACGGCTGGCAGGCTGTATGCTGGGCGTTCCCGTGGAGAATTATTCCATCCTGCGGATGCAGGCGCTCGCCGCCGAGACGGGAACAAGCTTCCCGCCCGTCACCTACTGGAAGGGAACCGACCGTGAAAACTATATGCATTACGGCATCAATCTCATCACCGATTATCTGGAGCAGAACATTTACTGCGCGGCGGGTGACGACGACGTGACCTACGTCATGCTCAATCTGCTGCTTCTGGAGAAGTACGGCAAGGGCTACAGCGTGGACGACGTCGGCAAGCTTTGGGTGGACGTGCTTCCGCATGCCTGCACCGCCGAGGACGAGGCGCTGCGCCAGCTTCGTGCGGGAACGAAGGCCGAGTGCGCCGCCGCCTTCAACGGCTTTGTCGAGTGGATCGGCGCCGCCATCCGCGCCGACGCCTTTGGATACGCCTGTGCGGGCGATCCCGTCGCCGCCGCCAAGTTGTGCTACAACGACGCCTACCTTTCCCACCGCAAAAACGGCATCTACGGCGAGATGTTCTGCGCTGCAGCCATTGCCGCTGCCTTTACCGCAGACTCCCCCCTGGACGCCATTCGCGCAGGCATGATGCAGATCCCCGAAGAAAGTGAGCTGTATCAGGCGCTGCAATGGGCGTTTTCCGTGCAGGAGCAGGTCACCTGCTATTCGCGCGCCCGTATGCTGATCGACGAAAAGTACGGCGGGCTGCATCCCGTTCACACCATTAACAACATGGTCGCTATCGTCTTTGCCCTCATGCTGGGCGGCAACGACTATGAAAAATGCATCAGCGAGTGCATTGCCATCGGTCTTGATAACGACTGCACCGGCGCGACGGTCGGCAGCATTGTCGGCGCTTTTGTCGGCATTGAGGGCATTCCCGCGCACTGGTATGACCGCTTCAACGATACCATCATGACCTATATCATCGGGCATAAGACCTTCTCCATTGAGGACACCGTATCCCGCTTTGAGGCACTCAACGGCACGGATGCCGTATCATGATCTATATTAAGGAGGACACACGCATGAAAACCACCTCTCTTTGGCTACGCCTGCTCGCCGTCGCCGTATGCGCGGCGCTGCTGCTGGGCACGCTGCTGCTGAGCGGATGCTCGCAGCCCGAAGAGCCCGAGCAGCCCGATGACCCCGGGCAGAGCAACACTCCCGAAACTCCCGATGACGGCAAGCAGCCGGGTGACGGCACGATTGCTCCCGTCACGGGAAAGACGCTGACGCTGACCGACGAGCAGCTGTACGACAAGATCGCAGGCTCCTGGGTCGGACAGATGATCGGCGTTACCTGGTCGGCATCGACCGAGTTCCGCTACAACGGTGTCATCATCCCCGAGGGTGAGGTTCCCGTATGGCGCCCCGAAATGGTCAACGACGCCTTCGGCCAGGACGACCTGTACGTCGAGGTTCCCTTTATCGACGCCATGAAGGATCACGGCCCCGCTGCCACCATCGATCAGATCGCGCCCTACTTCCGCGACTCCAAGTTCGGTCTGGCACACGCCAACTACCAGGGAAGACTGAATCTGCAGATGGGCATTGAGCCCTCGCTGGCAGGTCACTACAAGTACAACTACCACGCCGACGATATCGACTGGCAGATCGAGGCAGACTTCCTTGGTAACATCTACCCCGGTATGGTCAGCACGGCGGGCGCCAAGGCGTTTGAGATCGGTCATCTGATGAACTACGGCGACGGTGTTTACGGCGGCGTATTCGTCTCCGCCATGCACGCCATGGCCATGGTCAGCAACGATCTGGACGAGGTCATTGACGCAGGCATCTCCATCATCCCCGAGGGAACCGAGTTCCGCGCGGTCTGTGATCAGGTCATGGACTGCTACGCCGACGACATGACCTGGCAGGAATGCTGGCAGGCCATCGAGGAGGACTGGGCGGCTGACGACAAGTGCCCCGAATTCCAGGGTGTGCAGAACATCGACGCCAAGATCAACGCCGCCTACATTCTGATCGGTCTGCTTTGGGGCGAGGGCGATCTGGCGGATACCATCGTCATTTCGATGCGCTGCGGTCAGGACAGCGACTGCAACCCCTCCAGCGCAGCAGCAATTCTGGGCACCATGTACGGTCTGTCCGGTCTGCCCGAGGAATACAAGAGCGGCACCGATTTTGACGGCGCCAAGTTTGCCTATACCGAATACACCCTCAACGACTGCATTCAGCTCAACTATGATCTTGCCAAGCAGGCAATGAGCGCCGCAGGCTATCCCTGCGAGAGCGACACCTGGACGCTGACCAAGGAGGAAGGCGTCACGCCCGTGCCCTTTGAGCAGTGGCCCGACGATGAGCTGGTCGTTTATATGACCGTCGTGCCTCGCACCACGGGCGACGTGAGCATCCAGGCGACCTGTGTGCCTCCCGCCGGTTATACGGCAAGCGAGGTCTCTTACAGCTTTGACATGGGCGACGGCACGCTGCTGCCCTCCATGATCTCCGGCTACACCTATACCGCCTCGGGCACTTATACCATCAAATGCACGGCAAGCGTGGGCGACTTTACGGCAACGGCAAGTGCGACCGTTGAGGTTACCGCAAAGCCGAGTGCCGGCTTTAAGGTAACGGCATCCTGCTCCGAGACGGTGCCCGCCGGCGGCGGCAGCCGCAATATTTCCGTCATTACCGACGGTGAGACCCCTACACCCGAGATGGCGGACAACCTCAAGCAGTACGATACCTACGGCGGCAGCGCACCCGCAGAGGACTGGTATGCCCTCAACTTTGACCATGTCGTAACGGTCAGCGAGGTACTGTTCACCGAGGGCGCTCACTTTGGCAACGGCGGCTGGTTCAAAAAGACGCCGCGCATCGAGGCGCTGATCGACGGCAAGTGGACGGCGGTCGATGTGACCTGCTCGCCGCTCTACATCGAGGTAGACGATATGGCGCCGCAGGGAGATCCGTACCAGACCTTCACCTTCAAACTGGAGGAGGAAACGGCGTGCGAGGGCGTTCGCGTCATCGGCGTGCCCGGCGGCAGCTCGCAGTTTGTCTCCTGTGCAGAGCTGGCGGTCAACTATACGCACGTGGAAAATCCCACCTACGACGTCACAGGTGAGACGGCAGAGTTTGACAGCATCGTGATCGTATCCGAGAGCAACCCCGCGGGCGCCGGCTGCAAGGATATCAATATCATCCGCGACGGCGAAAAGCCCTCTGTCGGCAGCAGCGGCAACCACGGCTCGGTACAGTATGATACCTTCGTCGGCTCGGGCGTCGAGCACGAGGAGTTCTTCGGCTATATTTTCCGTCATGACTGGGAGGTCTTCTCGGTGGAATTCACCGAGGGCGCGCACTTCGATAACGGCGGCTGGTTCAAGGACGGCACGCTGCGTCTGGAGCTGCTGCTCGACGGCGAATGGGTCGAGGCGGATTGCTCAATCAAGCCGAGCTATCCCGACGGCGACAGCCAGAGCGCCTTCGGCTCTAACTACCAAACTTATACCTTTACTCTTGAAATTTCCGAAATCTGCCGCGGCGTCCGCGTCATCGGCATGGCCGGCGGCAGCGCTCACTTCACCTCCATCTCCGAGCTCGCAGTCGATGCAGAGCTTGCGGAGTAAGGGGAAGGGGGGGGATAAAAAGCGGGGGAAAACTTTTTAAAAAAAGTTTTCCCCCGCACCCCTTTTCAAAAAATTTGAAACGCTTTCAGGCTGAATTTCCCGTTTTTGCGCTCTACGGAAAACGGAATGACTCAAATCCAATATCCCTTTTTCCAAAGGTTTATGGAAGGGGGAACGGCGGGGGAAAACTTTTTAAAAAAAGTTTTCCCCCGCACCCCTTTTCAA
>JAFTME010000120.1 GCA_017452545.1 Clostridia bacterium
CAACGTGCGCCGCGTAGACGCGATCCCCCTGCAGCGAGTCCTGCGACAGCCCGGTGACGCACACCTCGCCGCCAAAGGCGTTCAGCGCCCCAAAGAAGGCAGCGCCCGAGGCATCTCCCTCTACCGCACCGTCGTGCGGACGGTACGCCTGCCCACCGGGAACGAATAGCTCACGATCGCTCACCCAGCGAGCCTGCACGCCAAAGCAGCGCAGCGCGTCCAGCGTCAGATCAATATACGGCCGGCTCTCGGGCGCGCAGGATAGCACAATGCGGCTGTCACCGTCGCAAAGCGGCAGCGCGAACAGAAGTCCCGAGATAAATTGGCTGCTGATATCTCCTGCGAGTTGATAAACTCCACTTTTAAGATCGGTTCCGGAAAAAATCTCCAACCGTCCTCCGTCCTGCGGCCGCGTTTCGTCCGCCGCCTGTGCGCCCCAACGCGAGGGGAACAGCGCTTGGTATGCGGAGAGCGGACGGCTGAATAGCCGCGCACTTCCCTGCAGCACCCTCGCATCGGGGGAAAGCAGACAAAGCGGAATGATAAAGCGCAGCGTGCTGCCGCTCTCGCGGCAGAAAAGCGGCTCGTTGCCGGGGCGAGGACGCCCGCCGATCCCGCGCACGCAAACGGTCGCGCCGGAGGGGGAGGTGTCCCGGACGGTAAACTGCGCGCCGAGCGCGCCAAGCGCGTCCATCGTCGCGTGGATGTCCTGCGAGAGCGACACGCCGCTCAAGGTCGACTCCCCTGCCGCGAGCGCCGCGCAGATCAGCATCCGATGCGAAACGCTTTTCGAGGGCGGCGCACTGACCGTACCGCAGGGGCGGCAGGGCTTGACGCGAACCGCCGTCGGCAGCGGAGCGTGTGTTGATCGTAACTCCGTCATGGTGCATCGCGCGTTACCGCGCAGCCTCCTCTCCGCCAAGACGGGCGACCAGCAGCTCCATCGCCTCCAGATACCCGTCCGTTCCGTGTCCTGTAATGGTTGCCACGCAGGCCGCGCGAATATAGCTGACCTGTCGGAAATCCTCTCTTTTTTCAACCGCCGAGATGTGTACCTCAACCGTCGGGATGCCAACCGCCTTGACCGCATCCAAAATCGCGATGCTTGTGTGCGTGTAGGCACCCGGATTGATAACGATACCGTCCATCACGCCGTACGCCGCTTGAATCTCGTCCACCAGCACGCCCTCGTGATTGGTCTGTGCGCAGCGCACTTCTACGCCGAGCTCTTTTGCGTGCCGTTCGATTTTTTCAACCAGCGTTTGATATGTTTCTACCCCGTAAATGCCGGGCTCACGAATGCCCAGCATATTCAGATTGGGACCGTTTAATATAAGCAGCTTCATTCGTCACGTGCTCCCTTCTCTTTGTTACATCATCGCCTCAAAGGCAGCGGCGACCTGCGCCGCCGTTGCGACCTCGTCGCCCACGACTGCAATGCGAGCCTCTGCTGCCGCGCAGTAGCGCTCGTAGCGCTCCGCATAGCGCGCAGCCAACCGCTCACGGTCTGCCGAGAGCGGACGGTCGTCCGTCACGGGCAGCTGATCGAGCGGGCGATCCAAAAAGATCAGCCGTCCGCCGCGGCGCAGCCGCCGCACGTTTTCCTCGCGCAAAATGGCGCCGCCGCCCGTGGCAATGACCACGCCGCTGTAAAGGCTCGCCTTTGCGACCGCCTCCGCCTCGATCTCACGGAAGCGTGCCTCGCCCTGCATTTCGATGATGTGCGCGGGGGTGCTCCCCGTCATTTCTCGGATCAGCGCATCGGTGTCGATCAGCTCACGTCCGTATTTTTGTGCCAGCAGGCTGCCGACCGCGCTTTTTCCGCAGCCCGGCATACCGATAAGCACGACGTTCTCCTTGCTCATGCGAATGTCGCGGTCCACTTCTGCCACCGCTTCGGGCGCGATGGGGGCACCGAGAAACCGCTCTGCGGCAACCGCCGCCTGAACGACCAGCATGGTCAGTCCGCCCACGGCGTTGACGCCGCGCGCACGTGCAGCAAGCACCAGCTCGCTGCGCAGCGGATGATACACCGCATCCAGCAGCCCCTCAAGGCGAGGAAAGCGGCGCAGATCCATGTCGTAAGGCAGCGCGTCCTCGGCAGGGTACATGCCTGCCGGCGTCGTGTTGATGATGACCTCGGCATCGGCGTGATGCAGGCAGGCGTCCTCGTAGGTGATCGCACCCTCCCGCGCGCTGCGGGATACAACCGCGATGCTGTCGGCGCCCAGGTGTGTCGCCACGGCAACCGCCGTTTTTGACGTGCCACCCGTTCCAAGCACCAGCACTTTTTTGTCCTGCAAGTTGATTTTTTGACGCCGCAGTAGATATTTCATGCCGTAAAAATCGGTGTTGTCTCCGTACAGCTTGCCGTCGCGGTTGACGATGGTGTTCACAGCCCCGATCGCACGCGCCGTTTCGGAGATCTCGTCAAGGTACGGAATGACCGTCTGCTTGTAGGGGATGGTCACGTTGATGCCCTTGAAAGCTCTCGCCTCGAGGAAGGGGCCGACCTGTGTCGGCGTAAGCTCGCGCAACTCGTATGAATAATCGGCAAGACGGGCGTGGATCTCCTTTGAAAAGCTGTGACCCAGCCGCTCGGCAATACAACCGTATTCCATGGTCATGGTGTTCTCCTTTTTGCTCTGCTCTTGTTACTGCGCGTCTCCGCTGAACGCCTGGCACTCCTCCAGCAGCGTGTCTGCCGTTCGCTCGGCATACTCGGGATCGCTCGGATCGTGCAGCGTATGAATGTCGTCGAACGAGCCGAGGATCTGCAGCGTACCGCAGACCTCGCGCAGCATGGCGCTCATGCGCTCGCCCTCGGGAGAGGCAATGCTGCCCTCACCCTCGACGTAAAAATAATATTCCCAGTTGGTTTCCTTGGTCGGTCTGCTCTTGAGCGTGCGCAGGTTGAAGCCGTTCTCACCGATAGCAGCCACGGCACGCAGCAGGCTTCCCGCCTCGTTTTTGACGGTAAAGAACATAGCAAAATGGCGATCCGTCGTGCGCGGGGCCTTGCTCGAGCGGGTAAAGACGGCAAATCGGGTGACGTTGCGGCTGCTGCGATTGATCTTTCGCTCCAGGATCTGCAGCCCGTACAGCGCCGCCGTTTCCTTGCTGGCGATGACCGCTACCGTCGGGTCGTTTGCCTCGGCGACTTGCCTGGCGGCGACGGCGGTATTAACCGCCTCCTTTTCCTGCCAGCGATAGCTGCGGATATATTCGGCGCACTGCCCCAGCGCCTGCGGATGGCTGGTCACGCTGCGGATGTGCTCAATAGACGTTCCCGGAATGGCAAGCAGGCACTGCTCGATCTCCAGATCGTACAGTCCGCTGATATGCAGCGAGCCTGCAAACGCCATATCCAGCACCTGCGAAACGTCGCCGTTGGTGCTGTTTTCCACGGGCAGGACGGCGCACTCGCACTCGCCGTCCACCACCGCATCGTACGCCGCCTTAAAATCAGCGCACGGCACGCGAATGCCGTCGGGGAAGATGCGTGCCGCCGCAATATCGGCAAACGCGCCCGGCACGCCGCTGAAGGCAATTCTCTGCCCCTCCAGCAGGACGTGCTGATATTTTCTGGACAGCGCCATATTGAAATTCAGATAATTGACATAGTATGCGCGCAGCTCCTCGTCGTCGATCAGTGCGGCGTTGTTGGCAATGACCTGCGCCTCGCGCTCCCGATCGAGTACGGGAATGCCCGCTGCCCGCTTATATTCGGCGACCTGTCGCACCGCCGCCATGCGCGCGGAAAACAGGCGCGCCATCTCGCGGTCCACGCGGTTGATCTCGGCGCGTGCTTGCATGAGTAGATCGTTTTGCTGATTCATAGTGCTCTCCTTATTTCTGTCCGTCGGCTGCCAGCGCATCCGTACCGTAGCGCTCCAGCAGCGCATCTGCGAGGGCGATCGCGCAAACGCTGTCGATCACCACGCGTGCGCGGTGCGCCACGCAGGGATCGTGTCTCCCGTGGACAACGAAATCCTGTTCTTGTTGGTTTATAAAATCAACCGTCTGTTGCTCTTTTGCGATAGAGGGCGTCGGCTTGAGCGCGCAACGGAAGCGAAGAGGCATTCCGTTGGAGATGCCGCCGTTGATACCGCCGTTGTGGTTGGTCGCCGTCACGATCTCGCCCTGCCGCATACGGAAGGCGTCGTTGGCTTGGCTGCCGCGCAGCTCACCCATGGCAAAGCCGTCCCCGAATTCCACGCCCTTGACAGCGGGAACGCTGAACAGGATATGGGCAAGGCGGCTCTCCAGCGAGTCAAACCACGGCTCGCCAAGACCTGCGGGGAGTCCGACGACGGCACATTCGATCACGCCGCCAACGCTGTCCCCTTCTCCCTTTGCCACTGCGATGGCGTCCATCATACGCGCCCCCGCTTCCTCGTCCAGCACAGGAAAGCTCTTTTCGTTGAGCGCGCACAGCTGCTCACGCAGCACGGTGCAATCATTGTAGGCTGCCTCATCCAGCGGAGCGTCCGAGATACCGGCGCAGCGCTGCAGATGCGAGCCGATCACGATGCCCTTCTCGCGCAGCGCACCGATCAGCACGGCACCGACAGCAACCAGCGCCGCCGTCAGGCGCCCGGAAAAGTGGCCTCCGCCGCGATAATCCTGATACCCGTGGTATTTGCACTGTGCTGTATAATCGGCGTGCCCGGGTCTTGCGACCGCAGGTGTATAGTCGCGGCTGCGGGTGTCCTCGTTGGAAATAAACAGGCACAGCGGCGTTCCCGTCGCCTTGCCCTCAAACACGCCGCTCTGAATGACAAACGCATCCTGCTCCCGCCGCGCCGTTGCGGTGGCACCTGCGGGGCGGCGCAGCGAGAGCTGATGGCGGATCAGCGCCTCATCGACCTTGATGCCCGGCGTCAGGCCGTCAATGACCGCCCCCACGCCCCCACCGTGGCTCTCTCCGAATATCGTTACGGTCAGTACCGTTCCAAACGTATTTTTCATGGTATCAATTCCCCTCTCCGAGCGTTGCATATGCCCGTGCGAGCAGCTGCTCCGTGCTCATATCCGCAAACGAAAAGCTGCCGATCTCCTCCGAGAGCACCACGCGAATGGTCGCTCCCGTTGCTTTTTTATCATGTGTCATGGCTTCCTTCAGCGCGAGCGGCTCCAGCGCCGCCGGAATCTCGGTGGGCAACCCCAGGCGCTGCAGCACCGCTCTCACGCGCGCACGCACGGTGCCGTCGCACATCGGCAGCATGCCGATCGCCACGCATTCTCCGTGGGACAGCGCCGAGAGTCCGGCGCACGTTTCCACGGCGTGTCCCAGCGTATGCCCGAAATTGAGCACGCGGCGCAGTCCGGCCTCTCTTTCGTCCTGCTCGACCACATCTCTCTTAACCGCCAGCGCCCGCGCGATGACCGTTTCCAGCACGTCCATGGTCTGTTCGTCGGCGATATCCGCGACGGTGGGCTCCTCCGCGTCGCACTCGCGCAACGGAAGCACGCTCTGCTGCTCGAAAATGGAAAACAGCGCGGCATCCGAGGTGACCGCCATTTTGACCGCCTCGGCAAGTCCTGCAGCCGCCTGGCGGCGCGGTAGCGTGAGCAGCGTATCGGGATCGACAAAGACGGCGCGCGGCTGCCAAAAAGCGCCGATCATGTTCTTATAGCCGCCAAGGTCGACGGCGGTCTTTCCTCCGATCGAGGAATCCAACTGCGAGAGCAGCGTCGTGGGAACGTTATAAAAGTCGATTCCGCGCATATACGTGGCTGCCGCGAAGCCGGCAAGATCGCCAACCACGCCGCCGCCGACAGCGACTACCGCATCGCCGCGCGTAAAGCCGGCGTCCAGCAGCGTTTTCTGCAGTGCAAGGTAGGTGTCAAACGTTTTGCTCTGCTCCCCCTGCGCAAAAGTGAACAGCAGCGGATCTCCCTGCAGCTGTGAGAGGACCGCCTGCGCATATTGTGCGGGAACGCCGTCGTCGGTTACTACACATACGCGACGGTTCGCCCGGTTGACCTGCGCCCCAACGGCACGGATCGCCCCGCGCTCTAATATAATATTGTAGGATTTTTCCTTGAGATCAATCGGAAGAATCATGCCTTGTCTCCTTAATTCGATAGTGTGTGAGTGTGTGGGGCGCTGCCCCACGCCCCGCTTGGCGGGGGAAACCTATTGTGAACAAAAGGCTTTCCCCCGGACCCCCTTCCAAAAAACTTTGGAAAACTTTTAGATTAAGTTTTAAACGGTTCTGTTCTACAGAAAGGACAGCAAATTTTGTAGGGACCGACGTCCTCGGCGGTCCGTCCCACGGAATAAACTTCAACCTCCGATATGGGGCCCCTACCCCATAAGTGCGGTGGGAGTATGCGGGGCTCTGCCCCACGCCCCGCTGAAAACCTTTTTGCAAAAAGGTTTTCAGGCTTTCCAAAAAAACTTTGGGAAAGGGTTAGATTAAATTTCAAGCGGTTCTGTTCTACAAAAAAAACAACAAATTTTGTAGGGACCGACGTCCTCGGCGGTCCGTCCTGCGAAATGAACATCAATCCCCGATATGGGGCCCCTACCCCATAAGTGCGGTGGGAGTATGTGGGGCGCTGCCCCACACCCCGCTGAAAACCTTTTTGCAAAAAGGTTTTCAGGCTTTCCAAAAAACTTTGGAAAA
>JAFTME010000121.1 GCA_017452545.1 Clostridia bacterium
CCCCCCCCCCCCGCTCCCCCTCAATTCCTCCCTGCGCGGATAATATCACCCGGCTGCACGGGCAGGGGGATACGGGCAAAGAAGCGTTGATGCGGATGGGGGGCGGAGGGAATGGGATTTCCCTCCTCGTCGTACAGTTCGGTCACGGTAAAGGGCTGACCGATGCGCCCGGGGGTGAGCAGCTCGGCGGCATCTCCGACGCTGAGCTTGTTTTTTTGTCCGAACAGCGCCAGCGTTCCCTGCTCCGTTGTCAGCGGCAAGCCCGCAGGCAGCGCTGACTCATCATATGCCAGCGCCGTGGCAAAATATGCTTTCTCACGCAGATAGCCGACGCTTGAGGCAAGCTGCGCGTTTTCCCTGCAGTCGTCAAGGAAATAGCCGGTGCAGTATTCGCGGTGGGAAACGCTCTCCAGCTCGTCAAGCCAGGCGGGATCGTAGGTATAGCCCGCAGGATCTGCGGTATATGCGTCGATCGCCATGCGATAGGTGTTGCTGACGACGGCGGTGTAATAGGCGCTCTTCATGCGCCCTTCGATTTTAAAGGAATAAATGCCGCTCTCCATCAGCGCGGGAATATGCTCGATCATGCACATATCCTTGGACGAGAGAATAAAGGTGCCAAGGTCGCTCACCTCAATGGGCAGCGGCACGTCGGGGCGCTTTTCCTCAACCAGCGTGTAGTTCCAGCGGCAGGGCTGCGCGCACATCCCGCGATTGCCGTCGCGTCCCGTCAACTCGTTGGACAGCATACACCGCCCGCTGTAGGATACGCACATGGAGCCGTGGATAAACGCCTCCAGCTCGATGTCGTCGGGAATGCCCGCACGAATGGCGCGGATCTCGTCAAGATTGAGCTCGCGGGCGAGCACCAAGCGCTTGGCGCCCAAGCGCACAAAGGAGCGCGCCGTTTCGGGGCTGCAAATGCCCGCCTGCGTGGAAATATGGATCTCCATATCGGGCAGAATGTCGCGGATGGCATCCATGACACCGAGATCTGCAACGATCATCGCATCGGGGCAAACGCTGCCCATGCGAGCGATATAGTCGCGCAGAGCGGGATATTCATGGGCACGGGGCATGGTGTTGACGGTCAGATATACCTTCTTGCCACGTGCATGGGCGTATTGCACCGCCTCGTACAGCCCCTCATCGGTAAAATTATCGGCAGCGGAGCGCATACCGAAGCTTTTGCCCGCCAGATAAACGGCATCTGCTCCAAAGCGCAGCGCAGCCTTCATTTTTTCAAAGTTCCCCGCGGGGGATAAAAGTTCTACTTTGTTCATGGGTGACTTCCATTTCTTGGTGGTTTATATCAAGGGCGCCCGTTCACACTCGTCCATGATCTGTCGCACGATTGCCATACTGGACAGCATATATTCATGCTTATGGTATTCCATTTCCCACACGTAGGCATCCCAACACAGGCGCAGCGCACGGTAGAGTCTGCGGCGGCGGAAGGATTTTTCATCGAAGGGAATAGGCATGCCGTAGCCGCGATGGAAATCGTCGGTCAGCATCCAGGTGATCTGGCAGAACTCAAACATGGGGTCGCCGAAAAAGGCGCGATCGGGATCAATGATCGCGGCGAATACGGGGCGCTCACCGTCGGTGCGGATAAGCACGTTTCCGGGGCCCAGGTCGGTATGAACCAGGCGCGGTACGGTGATCTCGTCGAGTAGCGGGGCGTGGTCAGCGTATATTCGGCGCAGGCGGTGCAGCTCGTCCTCACTCATCAATGCTGCGCGCCTTGCCGACGGCAGCCAGTCGTCGATCTCGGCGAGCAAAAATTCACTCCAGCGCGCATATCCGCCACCGGCGGTCACGGTATCGATTCGCCCGAAGCGAGGGGCGGTCACGGCGTGCATACGCGCCACCGCAGCGCCGAATTCGCCAAGCAGGCGACTGCGATGCGCACTTTCCTCGGGCAGCTGCGCAAAGGTGCAGCTCGGAATATAGCGCACGATCATAAAGTCACGGTCGATAAGGCGCTTTGAGGTGTCGATTGCCAACAGCTCGGATGCCGGAATACCATACGAGGCGCAGATGTCATACACCTGCGCCTCGATTTCCATCAAGCGGTGCTCGTAGGAGAGCAAAAGATGGCGATTGACGGGACCGACGCGCAAAACGATATCGCCCTTGGTTGCGGTTTTAACAAAATACGTGGTATTGAACAGGCCGCCCGAAAGCAGACGGGATTCGATCGCCGCGGTTTGCAAAGCCGAGGAAAGGATGCAGGCAAGCTCGTCCTGCGTCAATTCCCGGTACAGGGAGGATTCGATATTCACAGTACTGTCTCCGTCGCCAACGATCTTACGGAGTCAGGCGGTTGGGTCCGCGGAAGAGGAACTGTACTTCCTTAATGGACAAGCCAAGGAACAGCATGGTCAGGCGGTCAAGGCCCAGACCGAAGCCGCCGTGAGGAGGACAGCCGTAGCGGAAGAATTCCAGATAAAACTCAACGTCCTTGGCAAGGCCCTTTTCCTCGGCCTGTGCCTTGAGCACGTCGTAGCGATGCTCGCGCTGCGCGCCCGTGGTGATCTCGCAGCCGCGCCAGATCAGGTCGTAGC
Organism: Clostridia bacterium; assembly: GCA_017452545.1. GTDB lineage: Bacteria > Bacillota > Clostridia > Oscillospirales > CAG-272 > SIG644. The sequence continues at coordinate 2,571 of JAFTME010000121.1, forward strand.
CCATGGGCACGCCCTGCTCATCTCTCATATGATAGAATGCACGCTCCTTGGCGTCGTAATCGGTAACGAACAAGAACTCGCTGCCGTACTTCTCCATGGAGTACTTGGCGCACAGGTGCTCTGCCTCGGTGGTCAGGTCGCCCTTGACCGAGTCGTCTACCTTATAGCCGTACATTTCCTCCAGCTCGCGGTACAAATCCGCCAGCTTGATGCGGGGGAACGGAACGGTGGGAACGATGACCTTCTTACCGAACAGACGCTCGATGTCCTCACCGTGTGCTGCGGCAACCTTTTCAAAAGCGTAAGCCAGCAGCTCCTCCTCCATGTGCATGACGTCCTCGCAGGAGGTGACGTAGCTGAACTCAAGGTCGAAGCCGGTGAACTCGGTTGCGTGCTTGTTGGTGTAGGACTTCTCGGCACGGAAAACGGGGCCGGACTCGAAAATACGGTCAAGGCCGGCAGCCATTGCCATCTGCTTATAGAACTGAGGAGACTGGGCAAGATATGCCTTGGTATCAAAATATTTGACCTCGAACACCTCGGAGCCGGACTCGCTGGCAGCGCCGATCAGCTTGGGGGTGTGGATCTCGGTGAAGTCGCGGGCAAGCAGGAACTCGCGCAGCGCAGCCGTCAGCGTGGTCTGCAGGCGCAGCATGACCTGGTTCTGCTCACGGCGCAGGTCGATCCAGCGGAAGTCCATCTTGGAGTCGATTTCGCTGTCGTCCTTGATGGGCAGAGCGTCTGCGATGGAGTTGATCTCAAGCGCGTCGGGGAGCATCTCGATGCCACCCATTTTCACGTACTCGTTGGCAACGATCTCGCCCTCAACGGTGATAACGGAATGCAGCGTCAGCTGATCGACCTTGGCTGCAAGCTCGGGATACTTTTCCTTTTCCAGCGTGACCTGCAGCTTGCCGCTGACATCCTTAATGACGAGGAACGCCATGGTGCGCTTGTTGCGGAGATTTTCCACGAAGCCGGCGATGCGTGCGCGCGTGCCGGGCTTAATGTCGCGAATGTATGTTCTGTTCATTGGTAGTCCTTCCTTTCGGTTTTACACGTTTGCCTCGTGGGCATTTTTTGCTACCATATATTATACACGCTTTGGCGCGAATAGTCAATATTTTTCGCAAATTCTCGAAAACTTTCTCCCGAAAGCGTACTTCTTTACCGTTTTTTTATATAAATTTAAATTTTTTATGAAAAACCTTGATTTTTATCGAGAAATGCGGTACAATACTCTTTGATTGAAAACTTGTCGCAACAAGCGACACGCACACCCCAACCATTTACGGCACAGCGGCGCTGTGCGCCGTTTCGATACACGTACGAACAAGGAAAGGTTAAAGTTACGTTATGGCAAAATTCAGAAAAATCGGTATTCTGACCTCCGGCGGCGATGCTCCCGGAATGAACGCGGCAGTCCGCGCAGTTGCTCGCAAGGCATTACAGAACGGCATTAAGGTCATCGGTATTCGCGGAGGCTATGAGGGCCTTCTCAACGAAGATATGATCGATCTCAACACGCACAAGGTTTCCCAGATCATCACCAAGGGTGGTACCGTGCTGTATTCCAGCCGTTGCCCCCGCTTTATCGAGCGCGAGTGGCAGGAGCGCGGTGTCGAGATCTGCCACGATCACGAGATCGACGCCATCGTTGCCATCGGCGGAGACGGTACCTTCCGCGGCGCAACCGCGCTGACCAACCTCGGCATTCCCTCCATCGGCATCCCCGGCACCATCGACAACGACATCACCGCGACTGAGTACACCATCGGCTTTGATACGGCAATGAATACCGTGCTGAGCATGGTGGACGCGTTGCGCGAGACCTGTGAATCGCACAACCGCTGCAACGTCATCGAGGTCATGGGCCGCGACTGCGGCATGATCGCGCTGTACACCGGCATGGCAACGGGCGCTTTGGCAATCGCCATCCCCGAGATCCCCTTCGATGAAAAATACGGCATTGAAAAGCTGGCTTCCGCGCGCAAGCAAGGCAAGCGAGGCTTGATCGCCGTTACCAGCGAGGGCATGAAGCCGACGGCAGACGGCGAGAACTTCAGCGAGCATTTTGTCAAGGAAATTGAAAAGACCACCGGCATTGAGACCCGTTTTGCCCGTTGCGGTCATATTATCCGCGGCGGTGCGCCCACCATCCGCGACCGCGTCATGGCAACCGAGATGGGTTACCGTGCCGTGACCGAGCTGCTTGACGGCAAGAGCAATGAGGTCATTTGCTATGTCGGCGGCAGAATCAAGCCGGTCGACATCAACTACGCGTTGATCCTGGATCGCATGTACAAAAACAAGCTGGCGGAGCATGATCTGGACAGCTTTACCGACGAGCAGATCGCTTCCATGCGCGAGATCTGCAGCGATAAGAGCGCGAACATCCGCCGCCTGTACCAGATGGCAATGGATATCAGCTTCTGATATCGCGCTTTGATATTTGACTTGATAAAAGGGCAGGATCCCATGGGATCCTGCCCTTTTTGTGCGCGATACGTTTGCGCGGCACGAGGTGGATATATGGTTTCTTTTACGTCAACTCAGCGAGAGAATTCTTCGCTCCGGCGTGTCCTTGCGCCGCTGCCTTACGATACCAAGCGGCTGCTTGTGCCACATCCTTGGTCACGCCAAGACCGTGTTGGTAGCAATAGCCCAAGTTGTTTTGCGCTTCGGCGCGTCCTTGATCGGCAGCCTTGCGATACCAAATCACCGCTTGATTATAGCTCTGCGTTACACCCTGTCCGTAACAATAGCAATCGCCCAAATTCAGTTGTGCCGTAGCATTCCCTTGGTCGGCAGCCTTGCAATACCAGGAAAGAGCCTGTGCGATATCCGACGTCACGCCGCGACCGTTCTGATAGCAATAGCCCAGCCAGTTTTGTGCGGTCGCATGTCCCTGCTCCGCCGCCTTGCGGAACCAGTAAACGGCTTGGGCGACATCCACCGCTGCACCGTAGCCGTGGAAATAGCAGTAGCCAAGATCGTTTTGGGCTACCATATATCCCTGCTCGGCTGCTTTGCGATACCACCAAAGTGCCCGCGTCCGATCTTGCGTTACCGCGTGACCGTAGTAATGGCAATCACCCAACGTGTATTGCGCGGCTGCATATCCCAGGTCGGCAGCCTGCGTCAGGTACGGAGCGGCAGATTGGTAATCTCCTTGGTCGTACAAGCTTTTTGCTTTCTTGTACAGCTCCTCTGCCGTTTGGAGGGTCGCCGGCTCTTGTGGCGTAGCCGTCGGCGGCTGCATCTCGATTACGGGGGTGTCTTGTTGTGTCGGCATTGGAGGAGCAACGGGCTCGGAGGGCGGTACAGAGCCGATCCCGACCATTGCCTTGGCACTTGCCAGCACCTTTTGTATTTCTGGAGTCTGCTCATCTACCTTATGAACCGCCACCAACTGATCCGTGCTGATGTAAAATTCAAATTCGTCATTCAGCGTAACGTCCTCCAATTGCACGGGAATGATCGGCTTGCGATAATTGACCGCGCGCTCGATTTCCTTGGTTACCCAGACGGAGTTCTGTGCGGCGTCCGTCAGCATCAATACCACGCAGGCGCAATCCCTGACCGCTTGAGCGATCACGGCAGCATAGCGTTGACCTGCAGGGATATCCCCCGGCGCCATCCACGTTTCAATTTGATTTTTATTCAAAAATGCACGCATCGCGTCCGCTTC
>JAFTME010000122.1 GCA_017452545.1 Clostridia bacterium
GGGAAAACTTCTTAAAAGAAGTTTTCCCCCCTCGCGCTCTCTCTTTCAAAAACTTGAATAAAAAACGGACAGGATGCTTTTGTTACGATAACATCCTGTCCATTTTTTATTTAAAGTTTTTTGAAGGGGTGCGGGGGGAACTTTTTTTTAAAAAAGTTCTCCCCGCATAACTCATACATTCTCTTTAATCAACGCATCGACAGCCTCGCGCACGGCCAGCATTTCTGCAGCCGAATGGGGGCAGCGATCGAAGCGGATGTTACCCGTGACGCGCTCCATAGCCTCAATCACGCGCTGCTTTCCGCAAAGGGAGGCAGCCAGCTTCATGGCTGCAATATCCTCCAGCGCCTCGCGAATGACAACGAGTCGCAGCGACTCCATCGCACGACCGTCCTGTCCGGGATAGACCACGAAAGCATCACCCGCAGGAACCTGCATATCGCCGTCGTTGCAGAGGAAGGGGCAGATACTGTCCGAGGAATACATATTACTGTAGAAATTGAATCCCCAATGTAAAAATCCCGCAATGTTGTATTTGAAGCATTGCATTCCCAGCGCGCGAGTGCGCCAGGACGGCATGGCAATAAAGCGATTGCTCACGTCGGTGTGCTGTACACAGCAGTAGTAGGTCCAAAGCCCCTCAATGTTCTCATCCAAGAAGGTGTGAACGTGATCGTTGCAGGGAATGGGCATTTTGGTAACCCCCTGCTTGTAGAATTCGATCGAGGAGAGTGCATCCATAATGTCGTAGCCCTCCAGCGCCTCTTGTACCACCGCCTGCGCGCGACGGTATTGCTCAAGAGAGTCTCCGTTCGGCTCATCCGAAATGTGATATTTGCAGCGCTTGTCCAGCCCACGCTCCTTGAGGTGCGCGACCAGCGCAGGCAGCAAGGCACGAAGGAAGGCGGTGTATTCCTCACCCGCAGCATCGGTTTCCCACCCGAAGATGCGCTGCTCCTTGCCGTCCACCGTGGCTATGACCTTGGGCGCGTGTGCCGCACCCCATTGCGTGAACAGATGCGCCATCTCAAAATATTCTATGCCTACGCGCAGCGCCATGTCCATAAAGCGATCAAGAAGAGAGAAATCAAAGGAGTAGTGTCCATTCTCCAGCGTGATTCCCACCAACTGCGTGGTGCGGCGCTCACCGCCAACAGCCGTGTCCAGCGGTGGCGTGATGATGGGCGTCAGAATCATGTTCTGCCCGTATTCCGCAGCCGTGCGCATAAAGTTCTCAATGATCTCCCAGTGGCGCTCGGAAAACACCTCAACGTTGTAATAATTGGCAAGACAGTCGCAGTGGAACCATTGCGTCAGTATCAGCCCGTGCTTGGGCAGCTCTGCCGGTAAGATTTCAATTTCCAGCTGCTCGCGCGCCTGTTCCTCACCGTCCACCGTCCTGATAACCAGCGTCAGCGGATAGCACCCCGCCGCAAGAGCCCCTTGTGTGGATATGCTGATCCAGGCGCTCCGCATCTGCTCGCGCACGGTAAAGAGCGCGTTGCCGTAGTGCAGCGGCTGCAGCAGATCGGGATAAAGCCCCGGCTCTGTGCGCAGATAGTTGTCATCAAATTTTCCAAGATAGCTCGGCATCAGCACGGGAACCTGCTCTACGCTGTATACCGTCGCATAGGGCGCGATCTCTCCCTCCAACTCCAGCGTGCAGCGGCGTGCATGATTGTCTGCCTCCAAGCGATAAAACAACTGAAAGGACAGATGCTGATTGCTCAGCATGGTTGCCCGATGCAGAGCAGAGAATTGCTCCGGCCATTGATCGAGGAAACCCTTTTCCAATGAAGAAACGATTCTGGTGTGTAGCTTGATCATGTCTATCTCCTCCGTTATTCAAAAAGATTCTTCAGTTGTATCGGTGCCGAAAGAAGGACGTCTGCCCCCTCGCGCTCCAGATCCTCGGCGGTTCGGTATCCCCATGCGCAGCCAATGGCAGGCATCCCCGCATTTTTCGCCGTGCGAATGTCCACCTCGCTGTCGCCCACAAAGGCGCATTCCTCAGGTGCCGCTCCCAACTTTTCGGCAATCATCAGCGGTACCGTCGGATCGGGCTTGCGCGGCAGCTCGGTTTGCCCCATGGCAATCTCAAATTCTCCGTTGGGAAACAGCTGCGCCACGAGTCCGCATACGTGGCGGTCCTGCTTGTTGGAAAGCACAGCAAGCCGAATGCCGCGCGTATGCAGCGCAGCGATCGCCTCGGGAATGCCGTCGTAGCAGCGATCGGTTGCCAGGTGGTTGGCGTCATAGTTGTCCTGGTAGGTCAGAAATACGCGCTCATGCTGTGCCGCATCGGCAGCAGCCTCGGCGGGCATGCAGCCGCGCACCAAATTCTTTGCGCCGTTGCCGAGGACACGGCGAATATCCTCATACGTTTTTTCCGGATAGCCGTACTGCCGCATGGTCGCATTGATCGCACCGCGAATGGCGTCAATAGTGTCCGCAAGTGTGCCGTCCAGATCAAAAATAATGGCCTTGACTTTCATGTAAGAAATCCTTTCGGGGAGGCAACGTTGCCCCCGCATTTTCTTTGTCCAGTATATCACATTTGAGAAAAAAAGTCAACGAATGATATAAAAGCTCGCATTTTTTAACAAAAAATACAAAAAAAATTGCGATATCCGCAAAAAAATCGTTTTTTTCCTTATTTATTCTTGCGCATATTTGTGATATAATTAGATATTAATGATAAGTAAAATTTAAAATGGATAAAAGGGGAATTTTGCAATGACAAGAACCGATCTGCGTAACATTGCCATCATCGCCCACGTTGACCACGGAAAAACTACGCTGGTTGACGGTCTGCTCAAGCAGGGCGGCGCTTACCGTGAAAATCAAGCAACCACCGATCGCGTTATGGACTCCAACGCATTGGAGCGTGAGCGCGGCATCACCATTCTCGCCAAGAACACCTCTGTCGTTTATAACGACATTAAGATCAATATCGTAGATACCCCCGGACACGCAGATTTCGGCGGCGAGGTCGAGCGTATCCTCAAAATGGTCAACGGCGTTATTCTGCTGGTTGACGCAGCAGAGGGCCCCATGCCCCAGACGCGCTTCGTTCTTCAGCGTGCGCTGGAGCTGGATCACCGCGTCATCGTCGTGATCAATAAGATCGATAAGCCCGACGCCCGTCTGGGTGAGGTCGAGGACGAGATCCTTGAGCTGCTCATCGATCTGAATGCAAACGACGATCAGCTCGACAGCCCCATGCTCTACTGCTCGGGTCGTGCAGGCACCGCCTCCACCTCTCCCGACGTCGCAGGCGTCGATCTCAAGCCGCTGTTTGATACCATTATTGACTATATCCCCGCTCCCGAGGGCGACGACGAGGGTGAGCTGCAAATGCTGGTCTCCTCCATCGACTATAACGATTACGTCGGCCGTATCGGTATCGGTCGTATCGAGCGCGGCTCTATGCGCGTAGGTCAGGACGCCGTTATCTGCAACTTCCACGCAGCCGATAAGGCGCCCAAGCGCACCAAGATCGTGTCCCTCTACCAGATCGACGGACTTGGCCGCACCCCCGTTGACTCTGCGAAGGTAGGCGACATCGTCTGCTTCTCCGGCGCTGAGACCATCACCATCGGAGATACCATCACCTCGCCCGCTTGCCCCGAGCCTCTTGAATTCGTCAAGGTCAGCGAGCCGACCATGGAAATGACCTTCTCGGTCAACGATAGCCCCCTGGCAGGCAAGGAGGGTAAGTTTGTCACCTCCCGCCAGCTGCGTGATCGCCTGTACCGTGAGCTGCTCAAGGACGTATCTCTCCGCGTCACCGATGGTGACTCCACCGACGAGTTCCGCGTTGCGGGCAGAGGTGAGATGCACCTGTCTATTCTGATTGAAAATATGCGCCGCGAGGGCTTCGAGCTGACCTGCTCCAATCCCCGTGTGCTTTACCGCGAGATCGACGGCGTGAAGTGCGAGCCGATGGAGCGCGTTACCATCGACGTTCCCATGGACTACGTCGGTGCCGTCGTCGAGAAGCTGAGCCAGCGTAAGGGCGACCTGCTGGAAATGACGCCCGTGGGCAACCGTACCCGTATCGAGTACCTCATCCCCGCACGCTGCCTGTTCGGCTACCGCTCCGAGTTTTTGACCGTTACTCACGGCGAGGGCGTTCTCAACAGCGTCTTTGACAGCTACCAGCCCTTCCGCGGCGAGGTTTCCATGCGCCTGACCGGTTGCCTTGTCGCTTCCGAGGCGGGCGAGACCACTCGTTACGGTCTGTTCAATACCCAGGATCGCGGCAGAATGTTCATCGGTCCCCAGACGCCCGTCTATGAGGGCATGATCGTGGGCGAAAACCCCAAGAACGATGACATCGCCGTCAATCCCTGTAAGACCAAGCAGCTGACCGCGATCCGCTCTGCCGGTGCTGATGAAAAGCTGCTGCTGACGCCGCCCGTCATCTTCTCCCTTGAGGAGGCGATCGAGTTCATTAAGGACGACGAGTTGATCGAGGTCACTCCCAAGAGCATCCGCCTGCGCAAAAAGATCCTCAATACCGAGCTTCGTATGAAGGAAATGATGCGCATTCGCCGCGCTCTGCAGGGGAATAAGTGATTGTGAATAGTGGCGGGGTAAAACTTTTTTGGAAAAAAGTTTTCCCC
>JAFTME010000123.1 GCA_017452545.1 Clostridia bacterium
AGCAAGAACTGAAATCCTTAAAAGATATGGAATTTATGTTTTGCGGTTTTCAAATAGAGATGTAGATAAGAATTTTGAAGGTGTTTGCCGAATGATTGATCGGGTAATCAATGAGAGAATTGAAGACTTGTCGCAAAACGCCCTCTCACCCGCTATCGCGGGAGCTCTCCCAAAGGGAGAGCCTTAAGACGCGCGCCACTTTAGGGGTATGGGCTTTGCCCGAAGCCCGCGTTGCAAGCAACGCCGTAATACAAAGGCGAAACTGGCGATAAAAAGAATATATAAAATACGGATAGGAGAGAAGAAACAACTATGTTACTAACAAATTATGATTTTTACGACATCTATTGGTCTATTGTTTTGATGCGATCAAACGGTTTGGAATATGACCATGCCGTATCAAAAGCAATCAAAGATGTGATTGATACCAAGCAAAAAGATAACGTAGTTGAGATGAATACTATACGTAATATTTTGTCCGATGTCAATGAGCTAAAAGAATATGAAGAGTGGCAATGGATATATACTAAAAATGTTTATACATATGGTGTCAAAGTCATAAAAGATGATTGTGCATATCAAATCCTTTCAAATATGTTCGAAGAGCTATTAAGTTGCTTGAAAGAATCCAATGAAAGTAGAAGCTACGATTTAAAAGACGCCCTGCATAATATACCCATTATTCTTGCTGATGGAGATAAACATAGTAAAAAACGAATTGCTCGTGAAATATCCTTTTACCGAAGCAAATGGAACAAACACTTTTTGAAAAGTTTGATAAAATAGTTTGCCCCATCAATATTGCGAAAACCCCGACAGACTTAAAAATCTGCCGGGGCTACTTTTATTTGTTTACTGCAGAAGAATTTTTCAATCCGTAGGGGCGTTCTGCGAACGCCCGCGGGCGAACACAGTTCGCCCCTACCATGGTTGCTAGGTAACTGTTTCGTAATTTCTCCGCTAAGAACAACTCCCTTTTCGCTCGTACTCCCTTTTCTATGCGTTATTCCTTGGGGGTGTATTCCTCCCAGATCCTCTTGACAAAGGCTTCGTCGCCGCAGCCCTGCTTGAAATTCTTGGGATCGTAGCCGTAATATCTCCACTGGGTTACCGTTTGACCGTCCTCGGCGTAGTAGCTCGCGACGCGCTCACCGGGCATAGCAAAGAAGCCCTTGCCGCCTGCCTCTTCTCTCACCCACGCGTAAGCGTATTCCAGGAATTCCTCGCGGTACCAAGCCGGCTGATTGCAGTACCAGGTGATCTCGTCCATGCCCCACGTTCTCATATCAGCGGGACGGGGGACGTGCAGATTGGCGGCGTCGTTTCCGTAGTTGTCCAGCTCGACAAGGTAGGGCAACGTCTCGCAGGTCCAGCCGCTGTACGTTTCACCGCCAAGGCTCTTGCCGTAGATGGAATCGCTGTGCCCTGCCTCGAAATATGCATACTGCGGCTCGTCCTCGGTCGGGAAATGCGCCTCCTGTTCCCCGTCAGCCATGGGGCGAGAGGGGTACATATGGAAGTCAAACAGCAGCACGTCGTCCGCACCGATAATGCCGTGCGTGTGCGCGTTGATAAAGACGAAGTGACGGCGCGCGTGCTCGGTTGCGTAGTCGCGGATCATGGCGAGCAGCTCTGTCCAGCGCTCCCAGCCGGTATCGTTTTTGCCGATCAGATGGATCTGACCCATGTGCAGTCCTTCATAGCCGATATTGATGTATTCGCAGGCGCGGTAGAAAAGGAACAGCATAGTTTCGTCGCGGGTGATGTCGGGCACGGACGTGTTGGCACCCCACTGGTTCTTATACGAGCCGTCGGGGAAGCACATCGCCTCAAACGAGAAGCAACGATCCTCGGGTTCTCTGCCGAAGGCCTCAAATACCCACGCGGGAATGGAGATCTCATTGACTGCCGTCGAAATGCATTCAAAGACGCACGCCTCAAAGACAACGTCAGGATCGGACTTGTGAACGTCCTCGATGAACGCCTTTTGACCGGGGTAGGTGCCGTAATCACCGGGGTGGGGAGCCCAGCAGGTGGCAGCGCGGCAGATGTACTTGGCACCGGTGTTGAGAATAAATTTTTTGACGTGGCGGCTGCCCGTCAGTGACAGCACGCCGCTGCCCTCGGGCGAGATGGTGACGGCACGGGCGAGGTAGTTGCAAAGAACCTCCTCGCTTACGTCATACTTAAATTTGTAATCCACAGCGTTCTCCTCCTGTTGCTCTTGATCGGGGGTGTCGTCGGGGGTTGCGGGGGGACTGTCGGGCTGCTCATCCGGCTTCTCGTCGGGCGTCGGCTCTACGGGATCATTCTCCTCGTCAGGCTGCTCATTCGGCTCCTCGTCGGGGGTGCAGCTCAAAAGCGTGCCGCAGCCGAGTGCGAGCACAAGCAGCAGCGCAAGCATGCGCGAGATAAACGAACGCGATTTCATAGTCATCGGTCAACCGTCCTTTCTGTGTAGGCTTTGTTAAAAATAGGATACCATATTTTGGCGAGAAAGTCAATAAAAACACCGCTTTTTTGTTGACGAAATGTGTGCGTTGTGCTATACTGAAAAAAATGACAAACAGGACAAACAGATGTAACCTTTTCCATCCGGATCCCGTGTATAAGGGTGAAGGCCTTTGATCCCCATTGATAGGAGGTGTGCATATGGATGATCAACGCATCGTTGCGCTGTATTGGGCGCGAGATGAGCAGGCAATCGCGGAAACGCAGAGCAAATACGGCAGATACTGTCACGCCATCGCGCAGCGCATCCTGGATTCTCACGAGGACGCCGAGGAATGTGTCAACGATACTTACGTCCGCGCCTGGGGTGCCATGCCGCCCCATCGCCCGACAAGGCTGGCAACCTTTCTCGGCAAGATCACCCGCAACCTCGCCATTGATCGCTACCTTGCCCGTCGCGCGCAAAAGCGGGCGGCGGAGGCAGAGCTTGTGCTGGACGAGCTTGCCGAATGCATCACCGAGGACGATCGCGCGCTCTCCCCTGCCGAGGAGCTGGCGCTGCGCGACGCCGTCAACGGCTTCCTTGCCTCGCTCCCCGTGCGCACCCGTCGCGCCTTTTTGTACCGCTACTGGCAGCTCTTGCCCGTCGCGGAGGTGGCGCGCACGTGCGGTATGCGTGAGAGCGCTGTCAAGGTTCTTTTGCACCGCACCCGACAAAAATTCAAAGAATATTTGGAAAAGGAGGACATCCCTCTATGAAAAAGCAAGACCTGCTTCGTGCCGTTGGCGGCGTCAACGAGCACTTTTTGGCCGAGCTTGAGCCGGCCCCCCACGCATCGCGCCGTGGGCGCATCACGCGCATTGCCGTGCTGGCAGCCGCGCTGACGATGCTGCTGTCGCTCTCGCTCTGGCTGTTTATTCCCTACAACGTCGATCCGCCCAACATCCGCGACTACGAGGGCAGCGACTATTACGAGCTTATCCGCACGCTCAACGCGTATCGCTACGCGCAAGTCAATCAGGACGCATCCTCGCTGACCACCAACAATTTTGACCGCTATATTCTCGGCAACAAGCCCGGCTTCCCATCGGAGGATTCCTTCACCTATCTGGGGTTTGGTGACGTTGACTCCTCGGATCAGACGGGGGCCGTGCCCGACGGCGGCATGGATATGCCCGCCGATGGCAGCGATGCTGAGGACGTCGGCACCTCGTCCGGCACATCGGGCGATTACTACGAGGTCACCGACAACCAGGTTGCCGGTGTCCGCGAGGCGGATCTGCTCAAGCGCACCGCCGACCGCCTGTTTTATCTGGACGACGACACGCTGCGCATTTTTTCCATCGCAGGCGCGGACTCTGCCGAGCTTGGCAGCTATCACATCATCGATCACGACCGCATGCAGCACACGCTGCTCTATCAAAGCGAGATGTATCTGTCTGCCGATGGCAGCAAGGTCACGCTGATCCTTCCCTACTACGGCTTTGACACGATGTCCTATGTGGACGTTGTGTCGCTGGACGTGCACGATCCCGCAGCGGTGACCGAGGTGGCGCGCTACACGGTCAAGGGCGCCTATCACACCTCTCGCGTGACGGACGGGCAGCTGCTGCTCTCGGTGGTCTACGGCGTTAACTGGCGAAGGGTGGACTACGATGACGTCGACACCTATCTGCCCATGTGTGACACGGGCGACGGTATGCAGCCGCTTGCCGCCGGAGATATTTTTGTGCCGAGCGAGCTGAGCAGCACGAGCTACACGGTGCTCAGTCTGCTGTCGACGGAGGATCTGACGCTGCTGGACAGCGCCGCCATGCTATCCTATGCGGGCAATATGTATGCGACGGCGGATCACATCTACCTCGCGCGCAACTACCGCGAGGAGACGCTGGTCGAGCAGAACGAGGTGCCCGTGGACGTCAACCGCAAGGCAAACGTCGTTCGCGCCGAGCGCGGCTCCTGGCGCAACATGAGCGAGATCGTCATGCTGGAGTGGGGCGAGAGCACGCTTACCGTCATGCAGCATACCGCACTTGAGGGGCACGTGCTCAACCAATACAGCATGGACGAGCACGGCGATTATTTCCGCGTTGTGACCACCACAAGCTACAATGAGCGCGACGTCTGGTATTACGACGACGGCTCGGTGCGCTACCACCGCAGCGACGTACAGACGGGCGAAAACGCCAATCTTTACTGTCTGTCGCTATCCGATCTTTCGGTCGCCGGCGAGGTGATCGCCTTTGCGCCCAAGGACGAGGGCGTGCGCTCGGTGCGCTTTGAGGGGGACGTTGCCTACGTTTGCACCTCGGTCAATCTGAGCGATCCCGTCTACTTCTTTGATTTGTCCGACGTGAAGCACATTACCTCCAAGGACACCGGCACCATAGCGGGTCTGTCCTCCTCGCTGGTCAATTTTGCTCCCGGGCTGCTGCTCGGCATCGGGCGCGGTAACGATTGGGATACACTCAAGATCGAGCTGTACCGCGAGGGCGAGAGTGACGTGGTTGCCATCGACAGCTACACCAGTCCGCAGACCTACTATTCTACCGAATACAAGTCCTATTATATCGACCGCGATCATCTGCTCGTCGGGCTTGCCTGCGATATCATCTCGCAGGAGACCAATCACTACACCTACCTCTTGCTGCACTTCGACGGTCAGCAGCTCGTTCCGCTGCTGAAGGAGCCGATGAAGGCATGCAATCCCGCCAATGTCCGCGGCGTCTATATTGACGGCTTCTTCTACCTCTTCGGCAGCCAAGAGTTTAAAGCAATCGCGCTGCAGCCGTGAGGAGAGGGATGCGACGGGGGATGCGACGGGGGGAACCTTTTTGCAAAAAGGTTCCCCCCAAGCCCCCTTCCAAAAACCTTTGGAAAAGGGATATTGGATTTGAGTCATTCCGTTTTCCGTAGAGCGCAAAAGCGG
>JAFTME010000124.1 GCA_017452545.1 Clostridia bacterium
CCAAGCTTGATGCGAGAGATGTCGAAAGGAGCGCAAAGTGATCGCTAAAAAGAAAACGAAAACCCGCAAAGTGAATATTGTCGTCTATTTTTACATGATCCTTATCCTCCTTCTCGTACTGGTGATGGCGTCCTATGCATGGTTCTCCATCAGCCGCACCCCTCGCGTCAGCAATATCTCGCTGTACGTCAACACGATGCAGGGCTTGGAATTCTCCAAAACGCCCGATGCTAACGAGTGGACAAAGCAGCTCTCCTACGCCGATCTCGCCGCGCAGACGTCCCCCTTGCGTCCTGTGACATGGTCGGACAAGGATCAACGCTTCTACGGTGCGGTCTACGGCATCGACGGCAGACTGACAGGTGACTGGCAGCCGCTGTCCGACGAGCGCAATGCCAACCGCGAAAATTATTTAGGCTATTATTGCATCGGTACTTTTTATGCCCGTACCGATGAAAAGGTCGCTGTCTCGCTTACCCCCGCCACCGAAATCGACGACGGGGTTAACGGCTCGGGTACTTATTTGATCGGTATCCCGCTGTGGGACGAGACCGAGATCAATCATTACGATGGCGGCGCTGACGCTGAGGATGCTGTCAGAGTCGGGATCCGTGTCACCCGGTTCGGGGAGGACGGTCAGCCCGCCGCCGATCGATCGGAATTCTTTATCTATGAGCCCAACTGCGATTCTCATCAGGACGATGAGGGCGTGGACGTGCCCGACGGTAAGTATTCCCCCACCCCCAGCATCGACGGCACGCCGACTCTCGTGCCCGAGGATCGCTTGATCACGCAGACTGCCTCCGTCTGGTCGGAGGCCAATCCCGTGGAGAAAAACGTCCAGATTTACACCTTTGGTGAGTTCACCTCCGATACCGCGCTTTTTACCATGGAGCAGGACGAGATGGTGATGATTCAGATTTACCTGTGGCTTGAGGGACAGGACGTTGATTGCAACAACTCCATGGAGGATGCGTTGATTATCGCCAGTGTGCAGTTCCTTGCGGAAAATATCCCCGAGACGGGTATGGATCCCATCCCCGCCGACGATTGATCCGCACCGCACACATCGCTCTTATGCCCCGCGGGCATTTGCTTGCGTGGAAAATAAGTCCCGTGGGGCATAAGCCCAATATTCGAAAATTTTGCACTTTGCTTCATTATATATATGCAATTCCAAATATCACATTGTGAAAGGGATGAACACTATGAAAATGCCGAGCATCTTCAGCAAGAAAAACAACGCGACAGTAGACGTCGATCGCGGCGGTGAAGCCGTCGTCGAGGAGAGCAAAAAGGGCGGTTGGCTCAATACGGTCATTAACGTGATCCTTGTGATTGCGATTGTCGTTGCTGTCGTCGCTACTTATTTCTCTTTCGTTTCTACCTCGGGCAATGGCGTGCCTAACGTTTTCGGCCTGCAATTCTTCTCAATTCAGACCGACTCCATGTACCCTACGCTGATGCCTGACGATCTGATCATCGACACCAAGATCAAAAACCCCGATGACCTGCGCCCCGGTGATATCATCACCTACTGGACGGTCATCAACGGTGAGCGCGTGCTCAATACGCATAAAATCCACAACGTTTACGACGGCGGCGGCTACTGGATCTTTGAAACCAAGGGTGACGCCAACACCACCGTCGACCCGCTGACCGTTCATGAGTCGGAGCTGGTTGGCCTTTACCGCTTCCGCATTCCCGGGCTCGGTAAGGTCTTTAACTACCTGCAGACCAGCACGGGCTTCCTGATCGTTGTCGTTATTCCCGTTTTCTTGTTCTTCCTGTATCACCTTGTTCAGTTTTTTCGGCTGCTCTTTGAGTACCAGAACATCAAGAACCGCATCAAGTACGAGCAGGAGCGGGGACGGACGGAGGATCTGATCGCCGCTGCTCAGTCTGAGCAGGCTCGCAAGGAGGAGGAGCGCGCTGCCATGGAGGCAGAGCTGCGAGAGCAGCTGCGCGCCGAGCTGCTTGCCAGCATGGGACAGCAGGCGCCTGCCGCAGAGCCCGCGCCCGCAGTTGAACCTGCACCCGCAGCAGAGCCCACGCCTGCAGCAGAGCCCACGCCCGCACCGCAGAGCGAGAGCACCATTGTTGAGATCGTTGACGAGAACGGTAACGTTAAGCGCGTTCGCCGTACCGTCGTTAAGAAAGTCGTTAAGAAGCCTGTGGCCGGAGCAACCGAGCCCGCAAACACCGAGGCGAAAGCCGCTGATCAATCGACGGAGGAGTAACGTCCTTGCCGTTCGTTGATCGGATCACGAAGGAGAGGACATGGATAACTTTTTTCAGTATTTCTATCAGGACATCGGACGTGTGTTTCAGTCGTTGATCGACTTGTTTTCCGCATTCGGAAACTTTTTGAACTATCTGTTCAATTTTCCCATGCGTATGGATATTATTAAGTCGTACAGCGACAAGTTCGGCGTCTGGGAATGGATTTTGCTGTTCGTCGTTAATTTGATTTTGTTGGCGCTGATCGTGCTGATGATCATCGGTATCGTCAAGCTGTGCCGGAAATATCTCCGCTTTGGCGTCTCGCCCAAGAAGTATGACGAGGTCGTCAAGCAGGTGCGCTCGCTGCAGCGCGATCTGATTCGCTCCAACTACGAAAAGGACCGTCTGCTTGCCATGCGTGTCGCGGAATTCAGCGGCGAAAAACTGCCCAATTTTGATGACGAGGCTCCGGAGGAGGAGCAAAAGGAGGAGCAAAAGGAGCTCGCGCCTCTCAATGCCAACCGCAATACCCGCACCTCGCCCTGCGTCGATCCCTCGGAAAGCCGTTTCTTCCGCTTGACCTCGGTGGATAACTACTACAAAACGCAGTATTATGCGCCTCTTTACAACAACGACATCACGCTTGCCGAATTTTGCGAGCAGTTCCGTAATTTCGCGGCGTCTCGTCTGCATCTGTATTACGACCTGGATATGATGCGCTACTTCATTGCATCCCTTGGAACGACGCGTATCATTATCCTTCAGGGTATTTCCGGTACCGGTAAAACCAGCTTGCCGTATGCCTTTGGTCGTTTCGTGCAGAAGGATACCACCGTGGTCTCCGTTCAGCCGTCGTGGCGTGAGCGTACCGAGCTTTACGGTTACTACAACGAATTTACCAAGAAATATAATGAAACCGACTTCCTTCGTGCCATCTACGAGGGTAACTATTACCGCGATCCCCACATGGTCATTCTCGATGAGATGAACATCGCCCGCGTTGAGTATTACTTCGCAGAGATGCTCTCCATCCTCGAAATGCCCCGCCAGGAGGAGTGGAAGGTTGACATCGTCACGGCAGTTTGGGATAACGACCCCTGCCTGATCAACAACGGTACCGTGCAGATCACCAATAACATTTGGTTCATCGGTACCATCAACAACGACGACTCGACGTTTGCCGTTGCGGATAAGGTGTATGACCGTGCCATCCCGATCGACCTTGACAGCCGTGCCGACGCCTTTGAGTGCGAGGATACCGAGCCTGTCTACATCTCCACCGACCACCTCAATATGCTGTTTGACCAGGCAAAGGAGTCCTTCCCCATCTCGCAGGATATGCTGGATAAGCTGGAGGAGCTCAACGCCTACCTCATCAAGAATTTCCGCCTTGCCTTCGGTAACCGTGTCATGAAGCAGATCCGTGATTACGTTCCTTGCTTCGTCGGCTGCGGAGGTACGGAAATCCAGGCAATTGACTTTATCGTTGCCAAAAAGGTTCTTCGTAAATTTGAGTCGCTCAGTCTCGGCTTTATGAAGGATGAGCTGACCAAGTTCAACAACTACCTCGACAAGCTGTTCGGTAAGAACACCATGAAGATCTGTAAGGATTACGTCGAGCATCTGAAAAAGATCAACTGATAGCGACCCATCATTTCGAAAGGAGGGCGTGCCGTGGCAAGCTCTGAAGATAAAACCGGCGCAGCGCAGGGAACGGAAACCAATCCCGTGCTGCAGGTGATCGACCCTGTTTATCAAAAATATGCCAAAAGCGTCATCCGCGCGCTCGGCAGCTCCGATTTCTACGAGTATTTTATGGATTCGATCGCCCATGCGCAAAACGAGATCCAGTTTTCCAACCGCAGAGTGGAAAAACTGGTCGATCTGCACTGGGTCGATAGCGTGGAAAAAGCGTTGGGCGCACTGCAAAACGTCATTGCCTCGCCGCGTAAGGTCATCCGCGAGGATGAGTTTATCGTCGATATCGCCAACGCTAAAAAAACGACCAGCGACTCTGTGCGCCATCTGGCGATGCACGCCGCGCTGATCGAGGATTACAACGAGGATTCCGGTGACGTTCGTCCCAACAAGATCATGCAAAAGTACCGCGAGGACTCCATCGGTCAAGTGTACGAGAACCGCGTGGTGTTTACCGCGCTGGAAATGGCGCACCAGTTCGTCAAGATCCGCTACGACGCGCTGTTTGAGTCGATGGGCGACGAGTTCGGCGCCAAGCTCAAGCTGACCTCGGATATGGAGACTTCCATAGAAACGGTGCATCTGGATATGTTCCTGCATATCCGCGATTTGGATACTACGCTGGAAACGGACGATAAAAACCGCGACGTCTTTGACCGCATCGCCCGTCTGCATCGTATCCTTTCCATGGCGATGAACAGCCATTTTGCACGGCATATGTCGCGTTACCCCCGCGTGAAGGGTACGCTGACCAAAACCAACGTGCTCAAGCGCAATAAGGACTACCGCGCGGCGATGGAACTGCTGGAGTTCTTGCGCAGCTACGACAGCATTGGTTATGTGATCAAGGTCGTCGAGCAAAACCCTGTCATTGATGAAAATTTCGAGAGAGATATTTATCATAATATTCTCTTTAACTATTTGGTGCTCAAGGGGCACCTGGAGCGCGATAAGGACAGACGTCTGCCCGCGCCCATGAAGCAAAAGAAAAAGACGCTTAAGCCCAAGTTTATCAAGCAGATCATTGAGGAGCTGACCGAGGATTACGATCTTCCCGATGTGGAGATCCGCAAGGTGCTCATCGAGGAGCTGACCAAGGAGCAGCTGATGCGCGAGGAGGAAGCCGAGCGCCGCAGACTGGTCGAGGAGCAGGAGCAGCGTCGCAAAGAAGAAGCAGAGCGCATCCGCCGCGAAAAGGAAGCGGAAAAGGAACGCATCCGCCGCGAGAAGGAAGCCGAGCGCGAGCGAATCCGTCAGGAAAAGGCTGCCGAGGAGCAGCGACTGCTGCAGGAGCGCATGGAGCGCGAGCAGGAGGACCGCCGCCGCAGCGGCTTGTTCCGCGAGGAGCTGGCCTACTTCAAAAAGCATCTGGAGGGTCAGAAGGAGGCGCGTGCCGAGGCTGCGGAGCAGGAAGAGATCGCAAAGCAGGACTTTGAGGATGCCGCGCAAATTCTGGAGGAGACCGAACGCCTCAAGCAGGAGGAGGCTGCGCGCGAGCGTCAGCGCCGCCGCGAGGAGCGCGATCGCATCCGCAGAGAGCAGGAGCTGGCGGCGTTGCAGGCTGCCCGCGAGGAGGAAGAGCGTCAGGAGCGCGAGCGACAAGCCGCGCTTGCCGAGCAGGAGCGCCAAAGACAGGCGGAGCTTGCCGAGCAGGAGCGCCTGGCGCGCGAGCAACAAGAAAAAGAGGAGCAGGCACGACGGGAGCAGGAGGAGCGCGATATGCTCGCGGTCTGTGTGTACGTCGGCGCGCTGCAGCACTTCCGCGAGAATCTGTCGCAGCGACTTGCGCTGCGTGAGGAGCAAGCGGAGCAGCAAAAACGAGAACAGGAGGCGCGCGAGCAGGAACGCCGCAAGCGACTGGAGGCGCGACAATCCGCTACAAATTGAACCGGGAGAGTTGATGCATGAAGCAAATGATCCACAAGCTGATAGCCGTGGTCATGGCTTTGATTCTGACGGTCGTGATGGCAGTGACCATTTCCTATGCGTGGGTCATTCTGTCCGATGCCCCCACAGCGGACGGCATTCAAGTCACGATCGGCGGCGGTAAGACCATTTTGGTCGCAGCCGATCATAGCCAAGCGGTGAACGGTGTTGTCTATCATTATCCCGGCGTGTTCAGCGATACGCTGAATTTCAGGCAGTATAGCCAGTATGACTACCTCGGGGAGGTCGCCGCACTGGCGCCCGTCTCCACCGCGGACGGATACTACTGGCTGGTGCCGGAATATTACGATCTTTTTGATAAAGAAATTGCCACGGGCGAGGCGTCGGTCGGCGAGATGAAGCCATATGACGAGTTTACCGTCGATACCGACCTTGCGTACGCCAACCTGACGGCACAGGATGCGGAAACGGCAGAAAAGGGGCACTATATCTACCTCGATTTCTGGGTCGTTTCTCCGAGATCCGATTACGTTCTCCGCGTTTCCCGCGGCGATGAAAACGGTGGCAGCTTTGCGCTGGAGCTGATGTCCCCCGCAGCGGTGGACGGCAACGGCGACGGCACCCCCGAGGTCTATCGCCTGGTTGAAACGACGGGCAGCGCGGCAGCCTCGCTTCGCATTGGCTTTTTGGTCAACGAAGCAGATGCCGATTCCGATGCCATGGCGTGCTATCTTCGCAGCGGTTATGCCGCCTCCGACGTAACCACGCTGCGCGGCGTCTATCAGGAGAGCAAGGACGGTATGTCCTATGAGGCGTTTGATCGCTTTACCATTTATGAGCCCAATGCGGATAAGCATCCGTTCGGTATTGACGCCACGTATTCCATGACGTTGCCGCTGGCCGTAATGGGGAACACCGTGATGCCGGTCAGCATTGCCGACCGTCTGACGGTGCAGCTGACCAACCGCTGGAGAATGGTCACCGATATGGACGGTATCGCGCTGGAGCAGATGTTCCAGACCGCCATCGCGGGTAAGACCTACGGCAGCCTCGACGAAATGAAAACGGCGTTCTACCACGGGTATCTGCAGGGGCAGTTTGCGCCGTATATCAACACGGGAGCCTTTGTCAAGCGTACGGCAGACCTGTACGCAATGGCACAGTCCTCCAATGGAAATCTCGCGTCTCTGGATACCGCGGGCGCGACCGACGACGTCTATATTACTGCGCTGCAGCAAAACGTACCGCAACGCATCCGAATGTTTATCTGGCTGGAGGGGCAGGACGTTGATTGCAACAACCAGACCGGCGCTCACGATTTCGCATTGAGCATTGAGCTGGCGGGCAGCGATCAGCAATAAGTATGATGAAAACAAACGATCAAGAAAAACAAATACAACAGAAAATCAGCGCAACGTTGGTCACGCTGCTGCTGATCGCGGCAGTTTGTCTTTGCTTGTACGTTTCGATACAGGTGCTGGGACGGGGCTACGCCTCCTTTGGCGGCTATAGTGTCTTTCGCGTGGTGACGGGCAGTATGGAGCCCTCCATTCCCGAAGGTGCGCTGACACTGACCAAAAAAACCGATATTCAGGATATTGAGATCGGAGACGTTATTTGCTTCCGCTCCAAATCCCCCACAATGATCGGAAAAACCATTACCCACCGCGTCATTGACGTGTTTCAGGGCGCGCAGGGTGAGATCCTTTTGAAAACACAGGGTGATGCCAATACCTCCTATGACGAGTATTACGTGACGAGCGATAATCTGGTCGGTAAGGTCGTTTGGCACTCCAAATCCAATAACGTCTTTTCCAAGGCGGTTGGCTTTTTCTCCAATAAATACGGCTTTCTTGCCTGCATCGCGCTGCCGTGCTTGCTGTTTGCCGGGATGATCCTGCGTGATTGCGTGAAAAATATCAAAAACGATATGAAGCGCACGCTGGAGCTGTTGGCGCAGCAGGATGTGGAGAGCCAACGTATGCAGGAGCAGAGCCGTGCGGACGAGCAACCGCTGCAGGAGCAGGTGCCCCCGCAACAAACGACAGAAACCTACGATGAAATGCGCGAAAGAATTCGCGCCGAGCTGATAGAGGAGCTGAAACAGAACAATGGCGGAGAACAATCGAAAACCGAATAATTCTCAGCATGACCTGTTTGGCTCGCTGAGAACACTGCGTACCAATATTTCGCTGCAGGCGCTCTTGGCGATTATCACGGTCGTATTGACCGTGGTCCTCCTGTTTTCCCTGACAGTCGCATGGTATACCAATATCGTGCAAACGGGCGGCTTGACCTTTGAGACCGAGCAGTGGCTGTTTGAGGGATCCATTTCCGTGGGCAGCGGACAGTATGCCATTTCCCCCGGTGACGAGGGCGTGGTGTCGCTGGAGGTGCAAAACCCCGGCGAGCATCTGGTTGCGGCGAGTGTGACGGTGGAAAAGAGCGCGGTCAACGCTACGCTTGACATTGCTGCTAACCTGCCCGCCGATACCATGAACAAGCGACTGTATTTCTACGTCGATACCCCCATGACGCGGAACGGCGAGCGGATGGACCGTGTATACGTCAGCTCGGACAGCAGCTATACCTATACCATCTATCCCCAGAGCTCGCTTGTGCTCAATGAAACGGTGCATAACGCGCCGCAGCTCAAGTGGGAATGGGTCTATGACGTGCTGGGTTATTATGTGATCGGCACCCGTGATCCCGTGAATAATCTTGTGAGCGAAACAGGTGAGTTTATTCGCCCCATCGTTTACGATTACGATGAAACAAACGTGACATTTATCAACGGCGGTAACCAATTGGAAACCATCAATGGCGTTTCCGTGCTGGATTTTTTGAACCAAGTTTCCACCAAGGATGGCTATCCCGGTGCGATTACCGGTCAAACGCTTGTGTCCGCCAACGGATACTACGCCATCGACGTAGACCTCAATGGCTACGGTGTGTGGGCATACTTGTGTAATTTGCATGAGATCAAAACCCATATGGCTACCGATACTGCCCTGGGGCAGAGCGGTGCTGCTTACAGTGCCATTGTCAAGCTGACCGGTCAGAACTCGCACGAAACGGCGCTGCCGATCACCGGCGAAGCAGAGTTGCTTACTGCACTGGCACAGTCCGACTCGGTTTCCGTGCGCCTGACCGAAAATTTGAGCCTGTCCGCGCCGCTTTCGCTTGACGCAGGTCAGCTGCTTTCCATTGATCTTAACGAAAAAACGCTGTCGTACCTCGGTTCCGAAGCGATCATCAGCGCACAGGCAGGCTCGCAGCTTCTGCTGTCTGACGGTAGGGTACAGGGTAACGGCGCCAATATCGGCATTTATTCCGACGGAGCCCAGACTACGCTGTACGACGTCAATATGTACAACGTCAACCAGGGCATCGTCATCCGCGATTATCTCAACGAGCAGGCCGCCGATTCTGCTGTCTATATGAAAAATTGTCAGATCAATGCAATCGAGGATGGTATGCTTATTCACGGTAACGCCGATAGCACGCCGACTCGCATCGTCATTGAGGATTCTCAAATCCACGGACAAACCTATAGCGGCATCTTCTGTAACGGAAGCCACTACGGTACCGATATTCAGGTGCTCCGAAGCACCATCACCGGCCTCTATACCGCGATCTATCATCCGCAGCCCTACAGTATTATGACGCTCAAGGATAGTACCCTGGAGGGCGGAACGGGCCTTGTGGTGAAGGGCGGAACCGTCTACGTCGATAGCTGCACGGTGAAGGGAACAGGTTCCTATACTGCACCCGCATACGCCGCCAGCGGCTTTACCGATACCGGCGACGGTATTTATCTGGAAGCCAACTACACGTGGGCTACTGTAATTAATATCTCCGGCACCACCAACGTCTCCAGCACCGCTGCGGATACGCTTGCCGTCAGAAAATTTGAAGATACGGCAACACACGCAAGTATTAATATCACCGGAGGAACCTTCTCCTCCAATGTAGAGCAATATTGTGCCCCGGGATATGCCGTGGTACATGACGCAGCAACAGGAAATTATACGGTCATGCATTCTGCCAATACGGCGCAGTAAGCAGTACCGAGAAAGGAGCGTCCTATGAGATCGCATTGGATCAAGAAAAATCTGGGC
>JAFTME010000125.1 GCA_017452545.1 Clostridia bacterium
CCCCCCCCCCCCCCTCCTCTATTCCCCATCACGCCCTCATCACTCCATCAGCTCGGCAGGCGGCACGAAGGAGGGCATGAGCTGCAGCTTAAACAGGTTATTACGGTGCAGCGTATCGATGCGCTGCTTTTTTGCTTGATCCTCGATCTCGCCGGTACGGATATAGCGATCCAGCTCGGCGTAGGTAAAGCCGAGGTTATCCTCGTCAGTTTTACCGCACAGGCCGTCGATCGGGATCTTTTCGACGAGCGAGGCGGGCAGGTTGAGCAGGTGTCCGATCTGCTTGATCTCCTGCACCGTCAGGTGCGACAGGGGGCTGAAGTCGCCGGCGGCGTCACCGTAGCGGGTGGAATAGCCGACCCAGTCCTCGGAGAGATTGCAGGTATTGGCGACGCGGCCGTTGCAGCATTGCGAGATGGCATAGACGGTCGCCATGCGGATGCGAGGGGGGAGATTGGTTCGGCTCTGCGCAGTCAGCGGCAGATCGGCGGGCATGCTCGAGAGCAGGCCGTCGACGGCGTCCTTGATATTGACCACGTAATGGCGAATGCCCAGGTGATTGACCAGTGCATAGGCGCAGTCAATATCATGCTGCTCGCCGCAGGGCATCAGCACGCCGATGACGCGGTCGCGTCCCAGCGCCTCCACGCACAGCGCTGCCACAATGGAGCTGTCCTTGCCGCCCGAAATACCGAGCACGGCGTTGCAGCCCTTGCCGTTGGTTTCAAAAAAATTGCGGATCCACGCCACGCAGGCGTCCTTGACCTTCAATGCATCAAACATATTCGTAAGCCTCCCAAAAGCTTCATTCTGCGCTTATTATACCACATTTTCGGCGTTTGTCAACAGAGAAAACGCGCGGGGCCGCCCAAACAGGCTCCCCGCGCGATGCTTGCGCGATTATTCTTCGCTCTTGGTTTCGTCCTCGGTTGCTTCGGTGGGCTGCTCACGGGAAGCGGCGGCCTCGTTGTTCAAGGCATCCCAGACGGTACCGGTGGCAGCAGCCTCGGTGTCAACGGCAGCGACTACGACGGGCTCCTCCTCTACGGGCATATTCTTGAGCTTGAAATGCGCGGAAATGCCGGCGATGAGATAGTAAAGCACCCATGCGTGGAACAGAATATCCAAAATGGAGTCGAGAGAAATTCCGTACAGGCCGAGCATACCCAGCGTGTCAAGCCCAAAGAAAACCAAAGCAGCGATCAGCCAACCAACTCTATGCTTACTCGAAAAGATGTAGCAGAGCACAAAGGCAGCAACGATCAAAAAAGCGATGACAGTCAGGCCAATCAGAATAGCCGTGGGGAAATAACCCTCCGCAGGATCAAACCCCATCTCAAGAAAAACTTGTTCCGAAAAATCGAATTTTCCGCACAGCAACATACCCATATAAACCAGGAAATACGGAATATTTGCCGAGAACAGGAAATAGGAATCGGCGCCGCACAGACACAGAATGATATTGAGTGTTGTGATGGCTACGACCAGCAGCAGATTGGCTCGGGCGGTGGTGTAGGTGTTCTCCGCAGCGAGGCGGGGAGAAACGGGACCACGTGTGTTTGCTTTGAAAAGTGCCATAGGGGTTCTCCTTTACGTTTGATAGTTTATTATACAGGAAAATACAATATTTGTCAAGTACTGTCCGTAGCGTCTGCAGGCAGACCGCAGAGCTGCTTTGCCAGTGTCAGGGCATCGTCGATATTTGCCGTGACGTTTTGCTCGCCCAAACGGGAAAGGAAGCCGGATCTTTGCATGATGGCGCGCGGCTGCTCGTTGACGTGTGAGAGCAGCAGCTGCACACTGCGGCTTTGGCAGGCGGTCAGAATGACGTCCATATCCTTGATCGCCGTTGCATCGATGGAGGGCACGCCGCCCATGCGGAGAATAACGACGCGGGTATCCTCGTCAAAGACCAGCTGCATGAATTTATCGGCATCGGCAAAGAACATGGGGCCGTTGAACTCAAAGACCTCGATCTCCGAGGGAACGGTGCGCACCCTTCCCTCGCCCGATTCGGTTGCGGGCGTCCAGCGGCGGATATAGGAGAGGTCGGACATGCTCTTCAGGAAGAGCAGCGCTGCCAGCACCAGTCCCACTGCAATGGCAACGACCAGGTCGAACACGACGGTCAGCACGAACGTCACGACCAGCACCAGCACGTCGCTGCGCGGCGCTGTGCGGCAGATGCCGACGAAATGCCGCCACTCGCTCATATTATACGCCACCATAAACAGGATCGCGGCGATGATGGGCATGGGGATCATTTTTGCCAGCGGCATCAGCACCAACAGGCAGAGCAGCAGCACCACAGCGTGCACCATGCCCGAGATCGGGCTGCGGCCGCCGTTTTTGACGTTTGCCGCCGTTCTTGCGATGGCGCCCGTTGCGGGGATACCGCCGAACAGCCCCGAGGCGATATTGCCGACGCCTTGGGCGATCAGCTCGGTGTTGGAATTATGGCGGTCACCGATCATACCGTCCGAAACGACGCAGGAAAGCAGCGATTCGATGGCTGCCAGCACGGCGATGGTAAAGGCATCGGGCAGCACAGCACGCACGGTGGCAAGATCCAGCGAGGGAAAGGAGGGTGCGGGGAAGCCCGAGGGCAGGTTGGGGTACAGCGTTCCGATGGTATTGACCTGCAGCGGTGTCAGCTCGACCAGCACGATGCCCGCCACGACGGCGATGATGGAGGCGGGGATCTTACCGAGGACGAGAGACAGCTTTCCCCACTTGGTTTTTCCCAGCAGCGGCCACAGGATCAGGATCGCCATGCCGATGGCGCCGACCAGCAGCGCGTGGAGATTGAGCGTCGGGAGCGATGCGGCGATCGCCTCGACCTTTTCGATCGTTTCCACGGGTGCTGCGCCTGCGGCAAAGGTCAAGCCGAGAAAGTCCTTGATCTGACCGATGATAATGGTAATGGCGATTCCCGAGGTAAAACCGGTGGTGATGGTGACGGGAATGTATTTGATGAGCGAGCCGAAGCGGAACAGGCCCATCAGCACGAGCAGCAGGCCCGCGATCAGCGTGGCTGCGACCAGTCCCGACAGACCGTGTGTTGCCACGACACCCGCGACGATGGTAGCAAAGGCGGCGGTAGGGCCCGAAATGTTGACGCGGCTTCCGCCGAGCAGGGCGATAAAGAAGCCCGCGATGATGGCGGTGTAGAGTCCTTGCTCGGGTGAGACGCCGGAGGCGATGGCAAGGGCGATGGAAAGCGGCAGCGCAATGATCGCCACGATAATACCGGCGACGACGTCGCTGACCAGCGAGGCGCCCTTATAACCTTTTAAGGTAGTAAACAGCTTGGGTTGAAACAACTTCATGACATTTGGCATTCACTCGGAATGTCTTCCTCCATACAAAGATACCTTATTATACAACGAACACTACGGAATTGCAAGTAGATCGAAAAATTTATCGCAGGAATTTGGCGCTCGCATCTGCAGATAGGAATCGTCGTACGTGCGCTCGTCAAAGGGAGAGCCGATGCCCGCCTTGCGCAGCGTGGCAAGGAAGGTGCCCTTCGGGTCGACCTCCTCGACCAGCTTGCGGTAATATTCCGCTGCCCTGTCGTAATCCGTCAG
>JAFTME010000126.1 GCA_017452545.1 Clostridia bacterium
ACCGTTTTCGGTCATGTATTTGGAGATATCCACGGCGGGGAAGGATCGTGCGTACAGTACCTCGCCCTGCTCGCGTCGCAGCGGCTTGTGGTAATGCGAGTAGCTGCCGTCCTTGATGTAGGTCTTGTCGGTGTTGACGGTTGCCGTGCCCTGCGTGTTGTTGGCCGTGCTCTCGTCGCCCAGGGGTAGCTTATCGCGAACGACGAAATCAAAATTGTCAATGTGAGAATCGTCGGTGTGGAAGTTGCCCTCGTAGTAGATTTCCGTGTTGATACGGTTGTACAGGTCGACCTTGACCGTTTCGTCGCAGACGATGCTGTCGCCCGCTGAGCGTAGCGCGTTGACGATGGCAACGGTGCTTTGATCCGTGATGCGGTAGACCGAGCCGAAGCCGACGAAGTCCGCCGAGGTGTTGATCAGCGTCGCGGTCGAGCGCTCTGCCGCGACCAGTGCGTAGGGCGCGTACATAAAGACGTTGTTGACCGCCTGGTTTTCGGCGTCGCGCACTGTGATCATGGTGCAATACTCGCGCAGCACCTCGTCGCGCAGCTCGGTAAAGCCGGCGGCGTTGCCCTCACCGGTCGAGCTGTAGATCTTCCAGCGTGCAGCGTCCACGAGCTTTTCATTGAGATAGCCCATGCCGACGTAGTTCTGACGGTGGATAAAGTGGGGGTTGCACAGACAGCTTTCAATGACGCCGTCCTTGCCGCCCACGATGGCAAAGGTGGAGTAAACGCAGCCGAAGGTCTGCTTGATCAGATGATTGTCGCAGCCCGAGAAATCAATGCCGATCATGGTCGACGTCACGCCGACGTTGTAGGTGTAAACGCCCGGGCCCATGCCCTTGATGCCGACACAGGTGCTGACGGTGGGATGATCGCTGTCCAGATACTCGTGCGCCGTCTTGACGTCCAGCACCGCGCCGAACAGACGCAGACCGTTGACACCCGCGTTGTCGGCAAGCTCAATGGTGGCGCCGTCGGTCACGTAGGTCAGCAGCACCGCACCGTCGGGCTCGCCCGTCGAGGCGTCGCGGACAAATACGGGCGTAGGGCCGCGCAGCTGAACGCCCGCAGGCACGCGCAGCGTGGAGTAAATGCTGTAGACACCGGCAGGGATGTAGACCGCACCGCCCGTCTTGGCGGCGGCATCCAGCGTTTGCTGAATGAGCGGAGCGGCGTCGTCCTTTTTGCCGGACAGCGATTTGATGGGCGCGTTGTACAGATACGCCGCCGGCTTTTTGTAGCTGCCGTAGCGGATCTCGTATTTGTTGATATTGCTCTCGTCGTCCAGCATGATATCGCCGCCCTCGGCGTGAATGTCGCCGTCGCCGACAAGTGCAATGCCGCATAGCTTCATGCTGCCGCCGGCAGACGAGTTGACGATGGCCTTTTTGTCAGCTTCAATGCTGCCGTGTGCGATGACCGTACCAATGGAGGGGCACAGCTCCTCTGCAACGATGCCGTACATACAGTCGCGGATGGTCACGTCGTAGATCAGCCCCCAGAAGCCCTGCGGAATGGTGGGCGTTGCAGGGAGATAGATGGCCGTGCAACAGCCCTCAATGTAAAGCGAGCTGAAGTCCTCGTCGTCCAGATCGTTGAATACCATCCCCAGCGTGTTTTCCTTGCAGTAGGCGCGCAGCGCCTCGGGCTCGGGGCAGGCGTAGCCGCGACCGGCGTTGATCCAGTAGGAGGGCGAGATGGCTACGTCAACCGTGTAGCCGACCTCGGACGAGCGGTACATCTCCAGCGCCGTGTCCAGCGCGCAGATGCGCAGCGATTCGTTCTGCATCAGCTCGTGATGGGTGGTCATCATGGTGCCGACGCCCACGCCGCGATACGAGTTGATCATGGTGATGTCGCGCAGTGCCGCGATGCGGGGCGCCTCGCCGTAAACGGTGTAGCCGTACGGAACGGGATCGGTCGCGCTCTGCTCGGGATAATAGAAGGTCAGACCGATCATACCACATTTGCCGTCCATATAAAAGAGCGGCTTGGCGGCGCGGTTGTCAAGCTCGTGGCGGGAGAGCGGCTCGGGCTTTGCGAGAATGACGGTGCCGTATTCGGGCGAGTCGGTCGTGTTGGGGTCCTGCCAGTCGCCCTGCAGCACGCAGCCCGCAGGCACGAAAACGGTGTGGGTGATCAAATACTCACCCGCAGGCAGAAAGACCACGCCGCCGCCCAGATCCTCGACGGCGTACAGCGCGCTCTGAATGGCAGCCGTGCTGTCCGTCTTGCCCGTCGGGTCGGCGGAATAGGGGGCATCGGTCGCAATGATGTCCGCCACCACCACGTCATCCGCGGTGTATTTGGTCGCCACCATGACCGCACCCTCGCCGACCGTCACGGGATCAGCCGTTCCGGGGGTAGGCTGCGGATCGTCCGGCTTGTCCGGTTGGTCCGGGTCGTCAGGGACATCCGGGTCGTCCGGCGTGTCAGGGGTCTGCTCGCTGTCGTCGGGAACGCCCGGCTGCTGTGTATTGCGGCAGGAGAGCGTTGCGCTGCATATCAGCATAAGAGCAAGCAACAGCAGCACGGCTTTGAGCCAAAGAGAAGCTTTCATTGTTGAAAATCCTTTCTTTTTTGATGTATGGTGATGCGGCACGGCAGATCATCAGGTCGCCCAGTCAATGGGGGCAAGACCGTGCTCCTTGAGATAGTCGTTGATCTTGGAGAAGGGAGCCGAGCCGAAAAAGCCGCGATATGCGGACAGCGGGCTCGGGTGCTCGGACTGGAGCACAAGATGACGGGGATTTTGCAGCAGCACGTGCTTGCGCCGTGCGTCCGCGCCCCACAAAACAAAGACCATCGGCGCGTCCGAGGCGTCCAGATGCGTCAAAATACGGTCGGTAAAGATCTCCCAGCCCCGCTTGCGATGGCTGCCCGCAGAGGCGGCACGGACGGTCAGCGTGGTGTTGAGCAGCAGCACGCCCTGTCGCGCCCAGGGGCGCAGGCAGGGAGATGCCCCCTCGGCGGGGATGCCGAGATCGCTCTCTCTTTCCTTAAAAATATTGCGAAGTGAGGGCGGCGTGCGAACGCCCTGCGGAACGGAAAAGCTCAGCCCCTGCGCCTGCCCCTCGCCGTGGTAGGGGTCTTGCCCCAGCAGCACGACGCGCACCTGCTCGGGCGGTGTTTCGGCAAAGGCAGCGAACAGCTGCGGGCGTGGGGGATAGATGGGCGTGCCGCCCGCCTCGGCGGCATCGTATTCCTCCTTGACAAAGGCAAGCAGCGCCTGCATCCCCGCGTCGGCAGGGCAGTGCGCCGCGCTGTCCCAAAGCGTCGCGGCAAACAGCTTGCTCCACGGCGCGGGAATATGCGCCTCGATCCAGTGCTCGGATGCGTTCACAGTCGGTCTCCTTTCGCTTGTTGGTTGCGTTTCGCAACCGTCGGTTGTTAATCGTACAGGTAATACGGACGGATCGCCGTCGCATAGTCGGCAAGCAGCGCCGCCTGTCGATGTAAAAGAACGTCGGGATCAAAGTCCTCTCTTGAGAAATCGTCGCAGCCGAGCAGCCGATCGATAAAGCGGATGCCGCGCGAGTCGGGCGGTGTCAGCGCGAAGTCGGGGTGCGTGCGACGGATATAATCAAACAAGCGCAGCGCACTCTCAAAGGGGCGGAAGACAGAGGGATCGGTGACGTGCAGCGCGACCGCACGGCACATCACGCCCGCGTGCTTGGAAAAGGTGGGGGTAAAGCAGCAGGGGCGGAAGCGAACGCCGGGCAGCGCCAGCGCGCGCATATGGTCGACCACCCGCTCGCTCTCCAGCCACGGCGCGCCGATCATTTCAAAGGGCCGGGTGGTACCGCGCCCCTCGGAGAGATTGGTTCCCTCGGACAGACACGTGCCGATGTAGCACAGCGCCGAGGCGTGGGTGGGAATGTTGGGTGAAGGCGGGATAAAGGACAGATCCGTGTCACAAAACTGTACGCCGCGTGACCAGCCGCGCACGGGAATGACCGTCAAGCGGCAGCCGATGTGCTCGGTGTCGTTGATATAACGGGCAAACTCACCCACGGTCAGATTGTGACGGGTGGCAATCGGGTATCTGCCGACGAACGAGGAAAACGCGCGCTGCAGCACCGTGCCCTCGGGCGCCGCGCCGCCCAGCGGATTGAGACGGTCCAGGATAATGACCTCCTTGTCCGCAGCGGCACAGTCCTCCATGACGTAGGACAGCGTGTAGATATAGGTATAAAAGCGCGCACCCACGTCCTGAATGTCAAAGACGACGGCGTCCAGCGTGTCCATCACCTCGCGCGGAATGTGGTGGCTGCCGCCGTACAGGCTGTACACGGGCAGCCCCGTGCGCTCGTCGGTGTAGGTGGCAACGTGATCGCCCGCCTGGCGATCGCCGCGCACGCCGTGCTCGGGAGAAAACAGGCAGCACAGCACGCCTGCCTCGTGCAAAAGATCCGAGGTCAGCCGCAGCGAGCGGTCAACGCCGGAGGGGTTGGTGACAAGCCCCGCTCGCTTGCCCGAAAGCAAGGGGCGCCAGACGTCGGGACAGTCAATGCCGTTGTAAACGGAAATCAGATGCTGCATACAGCCTCCTTCAGAATTGCATTATTGCTTCAGATCGCCCATGACCGTGTCGAAAAAGCCGCGGCGATGGGGGTAGAAGGTGTCGTTGCTGCGCCCGAAATGCACGCGGTTGGAAAGCAGCAGCACGTAAACGCCGCTGTCGCGGTCAACGTACAGCGTCGTGCCGGTAAAGCCGGTGTGACCGTAGCTGCCGCGCGAGAGTCGGCAGCCGCCGGGGCAGGTGCCGCTGCGGTAGAGATCAAAGCCCAGCCCGCGCGCGTCCTCGGGATCGGCGGTGGTGTGGTCGGTAATGGCGAGATCAAACAGCTCGCGGGAGAGATAGCCCTCGCCGCGACGGGAGAGCATGGCGGCAAAGCGTGCGGTGTCGCGGAGCGTGGAAAACAGCCCCGCATTGCCCGAAACACCGCCGAGAAAATGCGCGTTTTCGTCGTGAACGTGACCGCAGATGTAGTGCTCGCTGCCCGCCTTTTTCTCAGTCGAAACACAGATGCGATCGGGCGCAGGGTTGTAGCAGGTGTCGTGCAGCCCTAACGGCTGCAGGACCTCGCGCTGCACCAGTGCATCCAGCGTCATGCCGCTTGCTCTCTCCAGCAGCTTGCCCAGCACAATAAAGCCCATACAGCTGTATACAACCTTACTGCCGGTTGGATAAGTCAACTCAGGGGAGAGAATAGCGCGAACGGCGTCCTCGGGAGAGATGCCCATTTGCCAGAGCGGTGCGTGTGCAGGCAGCCCCGAGGTGTGTGTCATCAGATCAAAAACCGTCAGCGACTCTTTTCCGTAGCAGCAGTCGAAATAACGACCGAGGGTGTCGGTCAGCCGCAGCGTGCCGCGATCGATCAGCCGCAGCGCCGCCATGGTCGTGCCCATCAGCTTGGTCAGCGAAGCCATGTCAAACAGCGCATCGTCGGTCAGCGGCAGCGGCGACGGAAAATGAGCGCGCAGCCCGCCGACGGAGCGAAAGTACAGCTCGTCGCCGCAGCCGACGGCGGCAGCGTAGCAGGGAAAAGCACCGGCGGCAATGCCGTCGTCCAAAGCCTTTTGCCAAAGCGTGGTGTTCATAGCGCCTCCTGTATCTATCATAGGTTGAAAAAATCAATTCGAAGGAACGGTCATGCGCGCCTGTACACGCGATAAGCACCGTAGGTGGGGTTCGGGGTATCGTTTTGCGGACAGAGTAAAACGCCTTCCTCCGCCAGCACGCGGAGCATCGCCTCCCGCACGGGGGTGACGTGACGGAGCACGCTGCCGCATAGCGCAAGCTTGACGGGAGTGCGCTTGTCCGCCTCGTTCAGCAGCGCCCGCACCGTGTCTGCCAGCGCCGTGCCGGCAGAGCATAGAATGTCCTGCGCTGCCGCGCAGCCCGCCGCGGCGCAGTCGGTAACGATGGGGCATAACGCGGCGATGTCCGCTTTGGTCACGCGGTATACAAAGGCGACCAGTTCACCCGTGGAGCGCGCATCGACCGCCGCAAGCAGCGCCGTTTGCAGCGCATCGGCAGCAAGGCCGCGATCCGCAAGCGCGGTGACGTGTCGGATCGCCCGCATGGCGATGTCGTAGCCGCTGCCGCCGTCACCGATCAGATGCCCCCAGCCGCCGCTGCGACGAAACCCGTCACCGCAGCCGCGATAGGCGATCGAGCCGGTGCCCGCAATGACCAGAATGCCATCCTCCTCGCCGAACGCCGCGCGATACGCAAGCCGCGCATCGCTCTCGATTTGCAGGGGAAAGGCATAGTGCGCCGACAGCGCGTCGTGCAGCCGCTGCGCACAGTCGCCCGTCTCGGCGCCCGCACAGCCGAGCAGCGCGAAGCAGGGCGTGCCGCACTGTGCGATCAGCGTGTCCACGGCTTGCAGGATATGCTGCACCGCAGACGAAAAATCGGCGGCAAGATTGGCGGCAGATGCGGTGCTCTGCGCGATGGCGCTGCCGTCTGCCGCATACGCGACGGCGTGTACGCGTGTGCCCCCGGCGTCAACGCCGAGGATGTAGTCCGGGTGCTTGCTTTCAATGTTCATAGTCAGCCTCAATGGCGGCGTGCAGATGACCGCCGCAGTCGGTTAAAATGGTCTCGGCGGTCGCGGCGTCCGTGCCGCGCGCGAGCATAACGATGGCAACCTTCGGGTGATGTCCGCAGGCGGCAAGCGCAGCGTCGATCGCTGCGTCGTCAGGCACGGAGGAGAGCGTCGCCGTCGCCTCACGGACGATGCGACGGGCACGGGCGATCAGCTTTTCGTTGGTCGGCTGCACGTCGACCATCAGATTGCCATAAACGCGACCGCGACGGATCATCACGCCCGTAGTCAGCATATTGAGCACCAGCTTTTGCGCCGTTCCCGCCTTCATGCGGGTGCTGCCCGTAATGACCTCGGCACCGACGACGGGCGAGATGGCAATATCGGCAAGTGCAGCCATGGGCGAGCTCGGATTGCAGGTCAGCGAGAGGACGGTTGCCCCAAGCGCCCTTGCATAGCGCATACCGCCCAGCACGTAAGGCGTGCGCCCCGAGGCGGCAATCCCGCAGAGCACGTCGCGCTCACAAAAGCCGTGCGCGCGCAGATCGCGCTCACAAAGCTCGCCTGAATCCTCCGCACCCTCAATGGCGTGCAGCAGCGCCTCGCTGCCTCCCGCGATCAGCCCCACGACAAGCTCGGGCGGCGTACCGAAGGTCGGCGGACATTCGCTGGCGTCAAGAACACCCAGCCGTCCCGAGGTTCCCGCTCCGCAGTAAAACAGCCTACCGCCCGCCTCCATTGCCGCCACGATGGCGTCAACCGCCAGGGCGATGTGCGGGAGCTCTTTTTGCACGGCGAGCGGAACGAGAGCGTCCTCCTCGTTGATCAGCCGCAGCATGGTCAGCGTGTCGGCGCGGTCGATGTGCGCGGTGCGCTCGTTGCGCTGCTCGGTCACAAGATGTTCGGTTGCTTTTGCATCGGTCACGTTCATCCGGGTGCCTCCTTATATCAGGTAAAACAGATACTTTATTGTATCACAGATCATGAATTTTTTCAATAGCACAGGTCGTTTTTGTAAAAAAACTGTGAAGTACTTGACAAGCGGTGAAAGTGTGGTATAATAGTGTTAGCACTCGAATGCAAAGAGTGCTAATTTCGTGTCCGATCGACAAAGAACGGGGCGCGTCTACCGTCTACCGTCTATCGTACAACAAGGAGAGAGAACATGGCAGAAAAGAAGCAATTTCAAACCGAATCCAAAAAGCTTTTGGATATGATGATCAACTCAATCTATACACATAAGGAGATCTTTTTGCGCGAGCTGATCTCCAACGCCTCCGATGCGCTGGACAAGCTGTATTTCCGCTCGCTGACCGACACGGCGCTGGGCGTCAACCGCTCCGATCTTGTGATCGGTATTGAGCTCGATGCCGCCGCCCGCACGTTGCGCATTGCCGATAACGGCTGCGGCATGACGCGCGAGGAGCTGGAGAATAACCTGGGCACCATCGCCAAGAGCGGCTCGTTTGATTTCAAGCGCGACAACGGCGCAAGCGAGGACGTCGATATCATCGGTCAGTTCGGCGTCGGCTTTTATTCCGCGTTTATGGTCGCGGATCGTATCACCGTCGAAACGCGCGCCGTCGGCTCGTCCGAGGCGTGGCGCTGGGAGTCCGAGGGCGTGGACGGCTATACCGTCGAGCCCTGTGATCGCGCGCTGCCCGGTACGCTGATCACGCTGCACCTCAAGGACGATACCGAGGACGAAAAGTACACCGACTATCTGCAGGAGTTCCGCATCCGCGAGCTGGTGCGCAAGTATTCCGATTATATCCGTTATCCCATCCGCATGGAGGTCGAAACCTCGCGCCCGAAGGAGGGAAGTGAGGGCGAGTACGAAACGCTCAGAGAGGTGCAGACGCTCAACAGCATGGTTCCTCTTTGGAAGAAGAGCCCGAGCGAGATCAGCGAGGACGAGTACGCTACCTTCTACCGCGAGAAGTTCTACGATTACGAAAAGCCCGCCAAGACCGTTCACGTGCGTGCCGAGGGTCTTGCGACCTACGAGGCGCTGCTCTTTATTCCGTCCCGCGCCCCCTATAACTATTACACCACCGACTATGAAAAGGGGCTGCAGCTGTATTCCAGCGGTGTCATGATCATGGAAAAGTGCGCCGACCTGCTGCCCGATTATTTCGGCTTTGTACGGGGTCTTGTGGACAGCGCCGACCTGTCGCTCAACATTTCCCGCGAAATGCTGCAGCATGACCGCCAGCTCAAGGTCATGGCAAAGGCGATCGAGAAAAAGATCCGCACCGAGCTTGAGAAGCTGCAAAGCAGCGACCGCGCCGCCTACGAGTCGTTCTTCGATGCCTTCGGCCTGCAGCTCAAGTTCGGGCTGTATTCCGACTACGGAATGCATAAGGACGACCTCAAGGAGCTGGTCATGTTCCGCAGCAGCGAGGTGCAGGAGGGACAGAAATACGTCACGCTCAAGGAATACACGCTGCGTATGAAAGAGGAGCAAAAGACGGTCTATTACGCGTGCGGAGAAACGGTGGATAAGATCGCTCACCTGCCGCAGGTGGAGAGTGTCCGTGCCCGCGGCTACGAGGTGCTGTATCTGACCGACGATGTCGACGAGTTCGCGCTGCAGATGCTCATGGAGTACGACGGCAAGAAATTTGCCAACGTCTGCACCGAAAAGCTGGATATCGAAACCGAGCAGGAAAAGGAAACGGTTCGCCGCCAAAACGAGGACGCAGGCGAGCTGCTGACGCATATGAAGGAGGCGCTCGGCGGCGCCGTGACCGCCGTCCGCTTTACCGGTACGCTGGGTGACCACCCTGTGTCGCTCTCCAGCGAGGGCGGTCTGTCCGTCGAAATGGAAAAGGTGCTGGGCAAGATGCCGGGCGCCGAGACGGGCGCTGCCAAGGCAACGCTGGTGCTGGAGATCAACGCCTCGCACCCCGTTGCAGATAAGCTGCGCGCGTTGTATGAGAATGATAAGGATAAGGTCGCCGATTACGCCAAAATCCTGTACGCACAGGCGCGCTTGATCAACGGCCTCACCATCGACAATCCCACCGAGATCAGCGCCCTCATCTGCGGATTGATGTGAGGATGTGAAGAAGGAGGCGGGGGGAACTTTTTTGAATAAAAAGATGATCGCAAGCGATCAGCGAGTTTGCCTCGGCGGCTCAACACCGCCGTTTCGGGCAAGCCCGAAACCGGCAAACATCGTTTTCTCCCCCGCACCCCCTTCAAAAAACTTTGGAGCAAAAGGGAAGGGGAATATCCGTAGAATACTGTTCTATGGAAAGGGTATCAATCCCCGTAGGGGCGCCGCCCCAAGCCCCGCCAACCCCTTTCTTGGAAGAAAGGGGTTGGACCCCAAAGAACTTTGGGAAAAAGGGAAAGGGAATATCCGTAGAACGCCATTCTGTGGAAAGGATATCACCCCCCGTAGGCACAGGAACTCCACGCCTCCCGCCGCCATACCTCGAAAAAATTTTTCTTTTTAAAGTTTTTGAAGGGGAGCGCGAGGGGAAAACTTTTTTCAAAAAGTTTCCCCTCGCCTTCTTTCCCCCCTCGCCCTCTTTCCCCCTCGTAAATAACACCGCCGCTTGCACGATTGCACAAGCGGCGGTGTTATTTATAGTTGATAAACTGAACCTACGAGTGATTATTCCACCTCGACGAGGGTATATTCGCGGGATCCAAACCCAAGTGCAGCGGAGGCCTCGATGGTGAGCACGCCGTTTCTGCTTTCGATTCTTTCCAGCAGATGCGCCTGACCGGGATCGTCCGTCGCGGCATAGACGAGATCGATGCAGGCCTGATCGATGGCGATGGGGTCGGTGGAGGCGAGAATACCGATGTCCGCCATGCAGGGATCCTCCGCCTTGGCGCAGCAGTCGCAGTCAACGGACATATTTTTCATGACGTTGATATATACGATGTTGCCGTGGAAGAACTCAACGACACTTGCCGCCGCGTCCGCCATAGACTCAAGGAAGGCGTCGTGGTCGGCAGTCCAGATCTTTTCGGGCTCACCTGCACCGTGAATGTAAGCCTTGCCAAAGGAGGACGCCACGCCGATGGATAACTGCTTAAGCGCGCCGCCGTAGCCGCCCATGGGATGCCCCTTGAAATGAGAGAGCACCAGCATAGAATCGTAATTCGGCAGCGTCTTGCCGACGTAATTCTCCTTGATGCGGGCGCCGTTCGGAATGGGCAGCACGAGATCGGGCCCCTCGGCGTCCATAATATCGACAGGAAAGCGCTCGGTCCAGCCGTGGAGCGCCATGGTTTTGACGTGCTTTTCGGTCGTGTTGCGTTGCCCCTCGTAGGCGGTGTTGCACTCAACGACGGTGCCGCCCACGTGATCGATCAGAGGGCGCCAGAAATCGGGGCGCAGAAAGTTCTGATTGCCCACCTCGCCCGAATGAACCTTAACAGCAACGTGACCGGGCAGGGAAGTGTTGAGCAGCTGATAGAGCGCGAGAACGCTCTCGGGCGTGATGGTGCGGGAAAAATATACGGTCGGTTTCATGTTGTGAAGCTCTCCTTTTCGGTCAGAATTGTCGGGAAAAAACTGCTTTTATTATACAGAAACAGGATAAAAATGTCAAGACCTTCCCAAAATTTTTGCACGGCACGTCCCGCGACGCTCGCACCTCAAAAGCGCCGTATCCTCTTGTTTTACCACATAATATTCGTTTTGTATCATTTCGAAAATTTTGTATCAAACAAAAAGAGGCGGGACCGATAGGACAGGGAAGAGTGACCCCGTATCAGTTCCGCCAAACAATATTTACTTGTGTCGTACCTTATATCCCCGTCGCCCTTTGCCTGCGGCGCCCCTTGCGCCACACGATCAACGTCACAGCACAACCCACCGGAGCCACCACGTCCAGCACGAACCAAACGATAAAGGCAATATATCCTGCGTGCTGCGCTTGCAGCCTTGCCCATTCATCCTCAATCGCGGCATTCAGCGCCGTGTCTTCTGCCAGATAGTCAGTCAACCGCATCCCCGTGCATTCCTGCAAGGACTCATGCGGGCCCTCGGTCGACGGCGTCAGATAGACCAAAGTCTTGCCGTCAGAGGCGATCTCTCCCCACAGATACGTCTTTGAGCCTTGTTGCACGTAATACGCAATTTCATATCCGTTGTCCGTCCGGATCGAATCTGCCTTTTCGTAACGGATCGATTGCCCATCGTAAAAGTCAGACCAATAGTCCTCTTCAAGAGGCAGCTCGACGGAGCGCCACGTTTCCTCTGTAAATCCGGTCGCCTTGTTGACAATGCCGTATCCGATATCGATGCGCCGAGCAAAACGGCTCGTGTCCCCGTCGGGCTTGTAAATTCTGACCGCCGCAGGCGCGTATTGATATGCCGCATCCATACCGAGTACCGGGAGATAGGTCTGCTCCAGATACGGTAAAACCTCCCGAAGATACGTCCCACGATCCATGTCGTACGCAACCCAGCGATAGGATGTGTCGTAAACATAAGAATCCGCGTCCGTCGGCATCATCTCCCGCGCACGTTGCGCCGCAAGACGGAAAAAGATCCCGTCCTTTTGCGCCGCACGCTGCATCAGCGCCAGCGCTTGCAACGGAACGGAGGTAATGTACGTGCGGTCTTCCAGCCCGGAGGAGTGACCGGCGCGATAAATCGCGTGCGCGTCGTCCACCTCGCGCTCCCACGCCTGTTGGTATGCGGCCAGTACGCCGGTGGCAAGACAGAGCAGTAGCAGGGAAACGACCAGAATAACGCCGAGCGCACGCCTCCGCCGATCTCCTCGCCGTGCGCGGAGCAGCCCCCACGCCGCGATGACCAACGCAGCCACGCAGACAACGAACAATACCGCATATAGCACGATTCCGTAGTAGATCCTTGAAATGGTGCGCCATTCACCCTCCATCTCCGCACGCAACGCCTCGTCGTTCTCCAAATAGTCGGCGTAAGAGAGCAGCGTGCTGTCTGTCAGCGAATGCAAAGCGTTGTGCGTTCCGTTTGCCGTTGTATTGTACCATGTCGGCGAGAGATACATCGGAGTGTCTTCGATGATATACACCTCACCCCACGCGCTGCCGGGCTCCAGCTTGTCCTCCAACCGCTGCGGCGTATAATAAGTAACCGTGTGCCCGTCGGCCGTCTGAAGCTCACGGACAGCGGAAACCTGGTGGTATTCAGCTTCATCGGCGTATATCTCTTGCCACCGCATCGGATTGTGCGTGTAATAAAATGTCGTCGTGCTAACCGTCGCTCCCGTTTGATTGTCCACCTCGTGAACGGAGAGTGAGATTTTTTCCTCCAAGGAGGAGTAGGAGCCCGCCTCCTCGTTGGTCTTGCGAAGCGAGAGCAATCCGTGTTGATATTCCCATGTCGTATCCTCGTCGAGCACGGGAACGTGTAGCTCCTCCAACAGCGGAAGCACCGTGTCGCGGTAGTCTGAGCGCTGCAGCCCGCGCGGGATCCACAGCGGCAACATCAGCAATTTTTCACTGTGGAGCTGCTCCTCATATCCTTGATTTCGCAGCCACTCTGCAGCCACCTCGAAATATAAAGCCCCCTTGTCCGCCGCCTGGTGTAACAGATACACCCGATCGGCGTCGTATAAAAACAGATGGTATTCCTTGTCTAAGTACATCTCTTTGTTATATCCCGCCGCATCCGAGCTGTAAAAGTCGATCCGCGCCTGCCGACGGAAGTAAGCCCCCGCAGCAAAATAACCGCCGAAGAGCAGCAAGCCTGCCAGCAGTATGCACGATACCATCAGCAGCACCCTGTATGCGCCCGCTCTCGTTGCTCCTTTTCTGTTTGTCGTCGCCTTCACCTTGTAACACTCCTTTCCTCTCGGCTTCCAACAGGACCACCGGAAATCTATTCTTCATAAGGATATACGTGTTCATGCGGCAAAATGTTACCGCCCGCGTGATTTTTTTTTTTTGATATTGCCAAAATTGCTAATATACCGCCTGCTACATCTGCTATTCTATGTTCATTATAGCAAATTTTCTTATTTATGTCAAGCAGAGGACGGCGCAGCTGTTCGAGAACGCGCTTGAGGGCGACGGGCCGATATCAATGAACGTGCAAACCACAATAACGTTATGATCGATGTAAATAAGATCGCTACGGTTTTTGGAAGAGAAGGCTTGCGTGAGTACATTGCCTGCGAGGTGAAGAAAAAGAACCTTGTGAGAATAAAAAACAAGAACACCCAAACCGGTGAGCCCAACGCACTAATCGCGAAACGCTATGGAATGGATGTTCCTAATAATAGTATAGCACATAATTCCGAAAAGTCAACCCTGGATGGCAATTATTCTTTGGAAAATGTTCCCGAGGAGGCAAATCAGCGGGCGTCGGGGGATTTCGATCATGTTAATTGTTAAGCGGAAAACGATACAGAGAATCCGGCTCTCCCCCTCATTTCACCAGCAATTCAATTATACAAAATTCAAGTTTTGTATCAAAAGGAGAAGCGGAAACGGCGAAATCACCATAAAAACCGCATGAAATTCAAACAGACGGATATGTTTTAAACCGATGGTTTACATTTTCTGTGTTTTGCATCTGCTACATGCTAATATTAAATTTTAAATTAAATGAAATCAAATCAAATATTATTCCGTGCGCAGTGAAGTTTGTATTGCTGTGCACGTTTTGTTTTCTCCCGCTGTCTTACTTTACCACCTACCACCTACCACCTACCATCTACCACCTGCCGCCTGCGACCTACCACCCACCGCTTATCGCATATCGCATATCATTTATCGCTTTGGCGTTTTGTTGTCGTTCGCCACCTACCGCCGCGATAGCCGTTGCCCGGAGCCCTTCGTGGAAAACCGATGACCGATAAGCGATAAACAATTATACGCAACGGCGCCATCCCGATCCATCGATCCGATTCATCGATCGTCGCCCTGATTGCGCCGTCATCCCAAACGGCACCCGCGCAGCTTGCGCATTTGCACCCACCGCGGCACCGGGATCACATAGCCACCACCCGCCCTATCAGTGGAGCGTGTTTTATTATTATACAAAATCTCCATATTTATACAAAATAATCATTTTTCAAGCAAAAGAAGAACGCGGATTTGATTTTCTCAATCTCCGCGTTCCCGATCTGTTCCTTTTTTATTTTTCATACCGGCAGGCTCATTTTCTGCTTTTTTGTACCTTTTCGAGGCTTTGAGAATCTGGACCTTGAGGAACGCTCGACGAGCGTTACCGGCCTTCAATCTCCCCTTCGACTACCCCGCCGCAGCGCTCATGCCTCTTCCCTTTTGCGTGTGTGCTCCTCTATACAGATCACCGCATCACAGCGCGTACGCAGCATCTGCGCCGCGTGATACGCCTCCTCCTTGGGGATCCACTCCTCCACAAAACGGCGAAGCATCCGCTCCCCGTTGCGCGTAAGGATCCGCCGCTGCTGCACCACCGGCGCCACGTCAACGAACCACCGCAGCCCATAATAGTCCCACAGCGCACGGTGGCAGCTGTACGAGCCCTCCGCCAGCACCACGTCCGCAGCGGGCAACGCGATCGGCTCACCCAGCGCCTGTACCGAGCAATCGTACGCGCGATAAACCACAGGTTGATTTTTTGAAAGCGGCAGAAGAATTTCCGCAAGAAATCGCTCGTGGTCGATATTCTCCCCCGGTGTCGCCAATCGCTCCTCAGTCCGCTGCTCCGGGCGCAGAAAAAAGTCATCCAGATGTACCACCTGCACGCGCAGCGCTCCCTCGCGCAGCCGTCGCGCCACGGCAGCTGCCATCGTTGTTTTGCCCGCCGCGCAGCGCCCGTCCAGCGCAACAATCAGCGGCGCACCGCCGCTCGCCGCCGCATCCATCGCAGCTCTGATGCGCGTGACCAGCCCGTCGGCAGCAGCCTCAAGGCTCGGATATACGATCGTTGTCATAAAAATTCTCCTTGCGTCAGTTGGAATGTAAGGACACCATGTGCATGCGCTCCAGCGCAACCATCACCGTGGGAATCAGCACAAGCTGCAGCACGATCCCGGGGATCGCCCCCGTCACCGCACCCGTCAAAAACGCTGCCGCCGTAAAGCCGTCCGCGCCCACACCGAGCAGCACCATTTGTGCACCGCCCCAGGCCAGTCGCC
This sequence comes from Clostridia bacterium, assembly GCA_017452545.1. Taxonomy (GTDB): domain Bacteria; phylum Bacillota; class Clostridia; order Oscillospirales; family CAG-272; genus SIG644. The sequence goes on from JAFTME010000126.1 coordinate 15,646, forward strand.
CCGCCACCATCGCCGCCAGCAAGCACCCCAGCAGCGAAGCAACGCCGCGGCGCCGCACACGAAGAAACAGCACCCCGATCACCGCCCCATACGTCAAAAGCTCAAACGCCATCGCCACGGCTGCGGGATAAAGCGGCGGCATAAAAAACAGCAGCGAGCGCAACAGCGGCGTCACCGCGCCAACGACAGCCCCCCACCGCGGTCCGCACAAAAGACCGCATAAAAGCACGGGAATGTGCATCGGCAGCAGCATCGCCCCCAGCGTCGGGATCTGCCCCGTTAAAAACGGCAACACAATACCAAGCGCCAAGAAAAAGGCGCTGAGTATCATTTTCTTTGTCATCGACAGTTGCATAACTCAACCTCCAATTGATTTTTGGTTACAAATACCTTACGCGAACATAAACAGTACCGCGCCCGACAAGCTCAGCAACAGGCAAGCTGCCGTGCTGCGCGTGATCTTCTCCCCAAAGCAAACGCGACCGAGCACCGCTGTCAGCACGATAATGATCGCCGTGATCGCGGGATATTGAATGGAAGCATCCATCGTGCGTGCGCATTCGTTGGAGCTGACGTTGGCAAGCCCGTTGCACAGCGCGTAGCCAAAGCTGAAGGCGGCCAGCGTCAGAACGCCGCGCGCCGTCGTCGGGCGCGCCTGCGTCACGTCAACGAAAATACGGCGCAGCGCCCCCTTCCCCGCCGCATTGCGGTCAGCAGCGGCAAAGCAAAGCAACGCGATCAGCGCAAGCATCGCCTGGATCATACCGCCAAGCAGCGTAAAGCCCTGCGAGGAGATGGCATCGGGCGAGATGGAGTGCGCCTTGGAAACGATGCTGGTCATACCGTTGGCAAAAAACTGCACCAGGCACAGCCCGTGGAACATCAGCTTTTTGCCCAAACGGCGCTGCCCACCGACAGCCGCCCCTTCCCCGTCGCGCCCGAGCATGGTCGGAACGACAGACAACAGCAGCAGCACGATCGCCACCAGCTTGAGCGGCGAGCACGCCTCCTTGAGAACGAGCACCCCGTAAACAAACGGCAGCAGCATACCGCCGATCAATACGTAATTGGTCACCACCACCATGCTGCCCAGTCGCATGACGACCACGTTGATCAAGCTCATGCAGACCGCGCAAAGCGCCAGAATCGAGGCATACAACACGGCAGAACGGGAAAATTCCACGCGAAAGCCGTTCATCGGCAGTAAATAACAAAGCATCAGCA
>JAFTME010000127.1 GCA_017452545.1 Clostridia bacterium
CGCAAAACGGCGCACAGTATGCCGGACGCGCCGAGCGCTGCGGGCATGAAGCCCGACCAGATCCGCCGTCTGTTCTGGGAGGCGATCGCGGGGGACAAGCTCTCGCTGATGGCCGAGCTGCAGCGGGTGATCGGAGAGGTCAACGGGGCGCTGGGGGACGTTGCACACTTTATGGACGGCACCGGCGAGGGGCAAAGCATTGCCGACGTGATCCAGACGGGGCTGCTGGCAAGTTACACGCTGACGCAGCTGTTTGCCGGGCTCAAGGACGGCACGGCGCTGCCGCTGATATCCTCGGGTGTTGCGGGCTACAACATGGCGGCGTATCTTGCCAAGCTGCAGCGCGAGATCAATCTCAAGGCAAAGCAGGGCGACAAGGGTGATCCCGGCGACGCGGCGGGGTTTGGCGAGATCACGGTGGAAACTGTGACGGAGGCGCCCGATCAGGCTGCTGCCGTGGAGGTCGTTGCCGACGGCGAGGACGTGGCGAAGAACTTCCGTTTTGTCTTCAGAATCCCGCAGGGCAAGCCGGGTGAACGCGGCCTGCAGGGCCCGCAAGGCATCCAGGGCGTCCAGGGCATCCAAGGCCCGCAGGGCAAGCCGTTTGCCGTGGCTGAGATCTACGCCTCGGAGGAGGAGATGCACGCGGACGTGGAGAATGAGGAGATCGCCGTGGGCGATTTCGTTATGATCACGACGGACAGCGTGGAACAAGCGGAAAACGCCCGCATTTACGTCAAAACAGACACGGGGTACGCCTTTGTGACGGATATGTCGGGTGCGACGGGCATTCAAGGCCCGCGGGGACTCCAGGGTATTCCGGGTGAAACGCCACACATCGGAGAGAATGGCAACTGGTGGGTCGGCAATATCGATATGGGCGTGAGCGCGAGCGTGGCGGTGACTCCCGAATTTGACCTTGTGATGCTCGGACTCGAAGCCGTACCGACGGACGGCACGGTGGTGCAGCTTGAGATGGACACGACGGACATCCGGGAAGCGCTGGGCAAAGGCGCGATCAAGGTGCGTGTATCGATCACGGACGAAGGCGTGGTGTCTTACGGCACGGCGATTTTGAACAACATTTACTTGTCGGGCGGTGCCCATTTTTGCTCGTGTCCGCTTGTTGCGGGTGTGATGCAAATGACGTTCAATCTCGTGGTATGGGGTGACCGTATCGAGGCGAGCTTTACCGATTTGTCGGGCGCCGGCGGTGGCAGCGGCGGCGTTTCCTCTTGGGATGACTTGACGGATAAGCCGTTTGGTGAGAGTGAGCCTGTTGTGACGGAGATACTGCCCACTGCCCCTATTACTTTTACGTTTAACCCCGAGGTTGAACCATTCTATATACATGATGGTACGGTACCTATCGAAACGCTGTATATGTGGGATGGCGAATGGTCGAGTGCAACTGTTGTGTGGGATGGCGTTGAGTATGTTTGTGAGCCTAAGGAAATATACGGCATGAAGGTGTGCGGTAATTTAGACTATTATCTTGGCAGTGGTGACAGCGGAGAGCCGTTTTTGATGATTATGGGCGAAGGTCAAGCCGACAGCGCAATGATCATACTCTGCGATTTGAAGACTGCGCCCGAGGATGCCACCGTTGTAAGCACTGTTGAGCGCAGTGTAGGTGCATCGCTAAACGTTGTAGAGATAAAGACGCTTGACCCCAAATTCATCGGTTCGGTGGAATGGGATAAGATAAGCGGCAGACCTTTTGGAACTGTGCCAAGCGGAACCGTTCTTTTTGATGATGCTTTGGCGCTAAACGCAACGGAAACCGATGACGAGGGAAATACAGTATATGTCTACATAGGATTTCCGCCCGACTCGTTTGTGCCACCCGACGGTACGACAATAATGCTTGAATACGGCGGCGGCGAATACGGAGGCATCATGAACGACGGAGTGGTCGAAGTCACAATAAACGATAAGGCTTTTCGGTTCGGGTGGAATTTCGGGGTATTTATGGTCGAAACATATATATCCGAGCCTCCCGACATTGTGGTGAGCTTGGGTAGTGATGCTATAGTCAAATTGCCGGAAGAATATCTGCCCGACGGTATTGGTGGCGGTGGTGTTGAGGAGAAGCCTGTATCTGTTGATATGAGTGGACTTGACACCAACGGCACTATCGTTGAAACGTATGCGGACGGCACAACAAAGACTACCACGATAGAATATGATGCCAACGGCAACCCGACAAAAATTACGGACGGTGACGGCAACGTCACAACGCTGACATGGTAAGGAGGGCGTAGTATGGATATTTTATCTTTCATTCTTGGCTTGAAAAAGGGCAAGAATAGCATAAAGTTGCAGGAAAAGACCGTGACGCCGAGCGATAGTGAGATCATCGTCACGCCAGATGTCGGTTTTGATGCTCTGTCGAAGGTAATCGTTGAAGCCATGAGCAACAGCGGAGACGGTGGAACGTGGGTTAGAAGGAGTGGGAACTTTACTCCCACATCAACGATCAAGTTTGGTGTAAGTCATTCGCTCGGACAAGTTCCAGATGTCGTTATCGCCACCGCAAATGTTACGGGTGTATTTCCCGCGAGTGATGACAAACCGTATGCAATTGGAGCGTTTTTGATTAGCGAAAGGGTTTTCGGTGATGCGACGGGTTCGGGTGAGAAAAGATATGGAAACTCAATTTCGTACAACCCAAGCGCAAAAGGATTTATCATCGGAGATTTTACTGCAGGGCTTGAAACCGCTGCTGGATATGGTATGTGGTTTGTGTCGGGCTGCGACGCCACTACGCTCAAATTCGGCGGTAATATGGCATATTTGGTTTGCGACGGTTCCACCACGTACTCATGGGCTGCGTATGCCAAGAAGTGACGGGAAAGTGCAAAAAATCGAAAGGAGCAAAAAAATGAAGAGAAGAAAAGAGATCTGGCCGAGGGTATGGATGGCGCTGCTGCTTTGGGTGCTGCTCGGCAGGGCGGTGGTGATGCCGTCCTTTGCGGCGGAGGAAGCCTCTCCCGTCGGCTCCGCCGACACCGACACCTTTGGGGAGGGCTACGAAGAGGAGGCAGGCGAGGCTACCGAGAGCGAGGAGCCTGACTACAGTATGGAGATCGAGAGCGGAGACGTGGTGATCAACTCGCATCTGGCAGGGTTCTTTCAGAAGCTGGAGGAGGAGCGGGCGGCTGCCGAGGCTGCTGCTGCCGAGACGGAAAAGCTGACGGGAGAGCTCAAGGAGGCGGTGGACGAGGCGAAGGACGCCATCGAGAATGCGGCGGGCTCGTTTGAGGACGGCACCGAGTGGTGGCGGACGGCGGACGGCTGGCTCGCCTGGCTGAAGGACGAGGGCGCGGCGGTGATCGTTGGGGTATTCTCCATTCTCGGCACCATTTACATCGGCATTTCGCCCATTCTGAACAAGGTGGTCAAGTCGGGGCAGAGGTTTGAGGGTGCGACGGCGACGGCGGACGCGGTTGCCGCGCAGACCGAGGAGATGAGGCGGCAATACGAGGAGCAGATGGAAGCGATGCGCCGGGAGAATGAGGCGCAGCGCGAGCAATTCAACGCGGGGCTGGAGCAGGCACGAGCGGCGGCAGCGGCAGCAGAGGCTCGCTGCGAGGCGATGCTCGCTGCCATGACGGAGCAATATGCAAGCGTACAGGAGGACGTGCGCAATATGTATCGGCGCGAGGGTGAGCTTGCGCGCATGATAGCGGTGGGTTTTGGCGAGAACGCCGAGCTTGTCCGCAGAGGCTCGGCGGCAAAGATCGTACAGATCGGAAAGGCGGTAGAGGATGAGCAAGGTACGAAGGCTTAAATGCAAGCGCTTTTTCCTTTACGTATTCGGTTTTATCTTTTCGATCGCGCCGCTGGGCAGCATACTGATCTACAACGCGGACGAGTACATAGCGACGGTGACTGACGCGATCAAGCTATCCTTTGGCGGCGTACTGGTGGTGATATTTATCGTGCTCAAGGTGCTGGGAAAGCTCAAGATCCCGCGCCGCATCACCGGCTTTGCGATCGCGTTTGTAATGTGCTATCTGTTTGCGAGCGTGCTGCCCGATCTGCTGCTGCTCACGGGGGCGGCGCTTGCGGGTGAGGCGATCGATTACGAGATCTTCCAGCCCTGGATCGGGCGCGTGAGCAAGCGCATTTTGCTTGAGGAGAGCGCAGAGGTCACGGCGGACAAGCTCGAGGAGACGCTGACGCGGGTGCTCGGAGGTAGAGTATGAGAGCAAACGGCAAGCTGAGCAAGTTTTTTCACGACAGCTTAGGGTATCTTTCGATCCTTGCGCTGACGGCGGTATATCTTCTGACGTCGTTTATCACCATCACGACCAAGGACAAGACACCGGTACAGATCATCATTGACGGCTTTGCCTTTACGGCGCTGTCGATGGCGATGGACCGACTGTTCTCGCTGCAGGGCTATCGCTCCGGCGAGCGGGACGAGCGGGTGATCGCCACGAGTGAGGCGCACGGTGCGGCGGTACAGGAGGCGGCGGAGTGGTTTGACAAGCTTGAGGCGTGGTGCAACCAAAAGACGATGGAAACGCTGCGCGGCATTCGTCAGACCATTCTTGCCTGCTGCGGTCTTTGCTACGACAAGCTGTTCGACGAGAACGGGGAGGGGCGGGGCTATTACCCCGCGCCCATCCCGCCCGAGATCCGCGTAACGCCGCAGGACAACCGCAGGTCTCGCAGGGAGAAGGGGCGGCTGCAGCAGAATTTCCTCAAGAGTGAGGCGGCGCGCGAGAGGTGCTATATGCGGGCCTGCCGCGTGACGCTGACGCCGCTGACGCCCGGCACGCTGACGGGTACGTCGGGCAAGGTGAGCGACCCTTACAACTTCGGCACCTCCACGCTGGCGCACGAGCGGCAGGAAAGCAAGACGGGCGCGCTGCTCAAGGCGGTGATGATGTTCGTCATCGGCTACTGGGGCGTGGATCTGATCGAGAATTTCAGCTATGAGATCTTACTTTTGCGCGCGCTGCAGATCTCACTGGCGCTGGCGCTGGGTGTGATACGGATGTATCGCTCCTATATGTACGTGACCGAGGAGCAGCGCGGCAACGTAGTGAAAAAAATCGACTGCCTGCAGATGTTTGTGGCAGCTATGAAAAGAGAGGAGAGGGAACATGGCGAGAGTGGACGTTCTCAAAGACAGAATCACGTGGAAGGAAGGAAAGTCGACGGGCTCGAGCGCGCCGCTGAAACCGGCGACGGTTTACGAGCAGCAGAAGGAGGAAAAGGCGGTAGCGCCCTGGATGCAGCCGTATCTGCCGGGCTCGGCGGTGATCGATTACAGCAAGAAGAGCCCGAAGGATCTCGTGGCGGACGGCACGCTGCCCACGCTTGATAATTACGCGGTCGGAACAAACCCGATCGGGAACGGAACGGTAAAGCCGTTCACGGTGCAAGCGGCAAAGAAGGTACAAAAGCCGGCATTTGATGCGGCCGCCGGCACGCAGGACAAGACCGCCGAGACGGTGGACAAGGCACAGGAGGCGGTCAAGGGCGCGCAGGAGGTGCTGGGGGTTGAGAACTACTCGCTCGGTACAGGTGGCATTTCTTCGCAGTTTCTTGACACCTTCAAGAAATACTACGGCTATGACTGGACGCAGGACATGGGCTTTCCGACCGAGAGGGCGCCCGGCATGAGCGACAGCGACTGGGCTGCGCTGAATTACCTGTACCAGGGGCATCTTGCCGAGGGACGCGCGGCGGCGCAGCGCGATGCGGCAATCGCGGCACAGGAGCAGGAGCGCGACACGGCACTGCAGCGTGCCTATATCAACAACGAGAAGCTGCTCAAATACCTGCCGACGCAGCTCAAGCGGGCGGGAATGTCGGGCAATCTCGGTGCGACGGAGTCTGCCTACATTGACGCAGCGGCGGCTTACGGTAACACGACTGCCGATATTTCCAAGAGCTTTGCCGGCAACGTCTCGGAGCTGGAGCGCGCCTACGGTGATGCCGCTGCGCAGCGCGAGGCGACGCTTTCCGACCGTTTGCTTACGCTGCAGCGCGAGGAGAACGCCAGGATCGAGGCGAAGAATGCCGAGACGATGGCAAGAAACGAGCAAAGCCTGCAGGACGTTTTGGAGTATACGCAATTTAACACGGGCGCGGAGCTGCTCGAGATCATCAAGAGCTACGAGGGCAAGGTCAGTGATGAAGCGTACAGCGATGCGATGCGCGCCTATGAGCTGTATATGGCCGATCCTGCCAACGTGCAGGCGGACAAGACCTTTACCGAGAAGCAGGAGGCTGCGAAGGGCAAGACAACGACGGCGAAGGAGGATGAGGATGCCTTGGCGGGGAAAACATCATTTCCGGCTACTGATCAGTTTGGTAATGAGTATAAGATTGCAATCAACGGCCAGGCGCTTGACGCAAGTGAGGTTAACGGATCCAAGCTTTCCAAGTGGGTTACTGAAGGGCTGGGCTATGACAGCCCATACAGTAAAGAAATTCCTAACGGAACCGCAGTTCACCCGAGACTTGACAGATGGTACGTATATTATAACGGGGAGTGGTATCCCGGGAAGAGTGTATAAACTGCTTTTTTACAAAGTTTTTTGAAAGGGGTGTGGGGGAATTCTTTTGTTCACAAAAGATTCCCCCACGAAAATAGCACATGGCATACAATTACATCACACCGGAGGAGCGCAGGAAAGCGGAGCGCGAGGCACGCGCTCTCTCTTCGCCGCGCTATGGCCTTGAGGAATACGCGCAGAAGCCCGTACAAAGCATGACGGAGCCGCAGCAGGAGCGTGCAGGCGTCGGAGAGCGGGCACTGCACACGGTGGGGGATCTGTTCGGCAACGTGATCTCGGGTGCCGCCAAGGGGCTTGAGGGCATTTACGACCTTGGCGCGGGTGTGGTCGGCGCGGTGGGCGGCGTATTTGACAAGGGCTTTCAAGAGCGAGTCAAGCAGCACGTGGCGTACGATTTTACGGGCGAGCACGTAGCAAAGCCCCTTGATCGGATGACCGAGCATTCCTATCTGAACGAGGGAAAGGTTGGCAGCTTTATCGAGAATGTGGCAAGCGGCGTCGGTCAGATGCTGCCTGCGGTGGCGGTCTCGCTTGCAACGGGTGGCATCGGCGGTGCTGTGGGGCTTGCGCCGAGCGCTGTGACCAAGGCGGCGCAGGCGGCGAGCC
>JAFTME010000128.1 GCA_017452545.1 Clostridia bacterium
AAAAGAAAGTATCCTGGGCCCGCTGTTCAAGCTGTTGGAGGCCTCGTTCGAGCTGTTCGTTCCGCTGGTCGTGGCACAGATCATCGATGTCGGTATCGAGCAGGGCGATCGTTCCGTCATCGTCCGCTCCTGCCTTATTCTGGTTGTCCTCGGCGTGATCGGTCTGATCTGCGCCGTCACCGCTCAATACTTTGCGGCAAAGGCAGCGGTCGGCTTTTCCAAGCACGTCCGCCACGCCCTCTTTGCGCACATCGGCAAGCTCTCCTATCAGGATCTTGACCGCATGGGCACCTCCTCACTGATCACGCGTATGACCAGCGACGTCAACCAGGTGCAATCGGGCATCAATCTGACGCTGCGCCTTTTGCTGCGCTCCCCCTTTGTCGTCATCGGTGCCGCCGTCATGGCATTCACCGTGGATACAACGGCAGCGCTCGTGTTCGCCGTCACCATCCCTCTGCTTTCTCTTGCCGTTTTCGGCATCATGTTCGGATGCATTCCGCTCTATCGCCGCGTCCAAACACGTCTGGATGCCATCACACAAACCACCCGTGAAAATCTCAGCGGTGTACGCGTCCTCCGCGCCTTCCGCCAGGAGGAGCACGAAACGCGCACGTTTGACGAGCGCAACGAGCAGCTGACCAAAACGCAGATCCACGTCGGACGCATTTCCGCGCTGCTCAATCCCCTCTCGCTCGTCATGGTCAATATCGCCATCGTCGTGCTGATCCACGTCGGCGCACTTCACGTTGACGGCGGCGATCTCACGCAGGGCGAGGTCATCGCACTCTATAACTATATGTCGCAGATTTTGGTCGAGCTGATCAAATTTGCCAGCCTCGTCATCACGCTGACCAAGGCGATCGCTTGCGGCAACCGCCTGCAGGCGGTGCTCGCGACCGAACCCTCCATGCAGGACGCCAACGACGCACGCATCGCCGAGCCCGGCTCCGCGCCTGTCGTTTGCTTTGATCACGTTACCATGCAGTATCCGGGTGCAGGCGCCCCCTCCCTGATCGACGTTTCCTTCAAGGCATATCCCGGCGAGACCATCGGCATCATCGGCGGAACCGGCTCGGGAAAGACCACACTCGTCAACCTCATTCCCCGCTTTTATGACGTAAGCGAGGGCACGGTCTCCGTCCACGGCACCCCCGTCACCGCGTGGGATACCGAGGCGCTGCGCGAGCGGATCGGCATCGTTCCGCAAAAGGCAGTGCTGTTCAAGGGCAGCATCCGCGATAATTTGCGCTGGGGCAAGGAGGACGCGACCGATGAGCAAATGCTCCGCGCACTCGAGCTTGCACAGGCAAAGGGTATTCTTGACGGTAAGGAGGACGGTCTGGACTCTGTCGTTGAGCAGGGCGGACGTAACTTCTCCGGCGGTCAGCGCCAACGTCTGACCATCGCCCGTGCCCTGGTCAGAGCACCGCAGATCCTCATTCTTGACGACAGCTCCTCTGCGCTTGACTATGCGACCGACGCCGCGCTGCGTCGCGCGATCCGTCATCTTCCGGGTGATCCCGTTGTATTTATCGTTTCCCAGCGCACAGCATCTCTTGCTCACGCCGACACCATCATCGTACTGGATGAAGGTTCGGTCGCCGGCATCGGAACTCACGAAACGCTGCTGCGCGAATGTGACACCTACCGAGAAATTTATCAATCGCAATTCAAGCAGGAGGAGGCAGAAGCATGAGTAAACAGGCAAAAGCATCCGTTCCCTCCTCCAAAAAGCCCAATCTGAAGCAAAGCATGGCGACGCTGCGCCGCGTGCTGCACTATCTGCGTCGGTATTGGCTGCTCTTTCTCCTCTCGCTGCTCTTTTCCGCACTCACCGTAACCATCACGCTGTATATCCCCATCATCCTCGGTGATGCCATCGACCACATCATCGACGGTGCGGTGAATTTTGACGCCATGCGACCGCTTCTGCTGCGTGCCGCCCTGTGCGCCGTCGGTATTGCCCTGTTCCAATGGCTGCTCAACACCATCAACAACAAGATCTCGTTCGAGGTCGTCCGCGACGTTCGCTGCGAGGCATTCCATCATATCCAAACGCTGCCGCTCTCCTATCTCGATCAGAACCCCACCGGCGACATCGTCAGCCGCGTGATCGCTGATGTCGATCAGTTCTCCGAGGGTCTGCTGCTCGGCTTCTCGCAGCTCTTCACGGGTGTGCTCACCATTCTCGGTACGCTCATCTTTATGCTGACCATTGATCCAGGCATCACCGCCGTGGTCGTCATTCTCACCCCCCTCTCGCTGCTCGTTGCACGCTATATTGCCACACACACCTACGATATGTTCCAAAAGCAATCCAAAACGCGCGGTGAGCAGACGGCACTCGTTGACGAGATCGTCGGCAACCAAAAGGTCGTCAAGGCCTTCTCGCACGAGGACGAAGCGCTGGAGCGGTTTGACGAGATCAACGAACGCCTGACCAAATGCTCGCTCCGTGCCATTTTCTATTCCTCACTGGTCAACCCCTGTACCCGCTTTATCAATTCCATGGTCTACGCAGGTGTCGCGCTGACCGGTGCCTTTTCTGCCATCGGGCTGACGCTGTTCGGCGCCGCCCCCATCTCTGTCGGCCAGTTGACCTGCTTCCTCAACTATGCCAACCAATATACCAAGCCCTTCAACGAGATCTCCGGTGTCGTGACCGAGCTGCAGAATGCGCTCGCCTGTGCCGCCCGTATATTCGCGCTGATCGAAGCACCCGCACAGCCCCCCGATGCCGCTGACGCCCCTGCGCTTGACCATGCCACGGGTGAGGTCACCATGGAGCACGTTGCCTTTGCCTACGTTCCAGAGCGTCCTCTGATCCGTGATTTCAATCTGCGCATCAAGCCCGGTCAACGCGTTGCCATCGTCGGCCCCACGGGCTGCGGTAAAACGACGGTCATCAACCTGCTTATGCGCTTTTACGACGTGGACAACGGCTCCATCGCGGTCGACGGCTATGATATCCGCTCCCTGACCCGCAACGATCTTCGTAAAAATTACGGCATGGTGCTGCAGGAAACATGGCTCAAATCGGGTACCGTGCGTGAGAACATCGTCATGGGCAAGCCCGACGCTACCGACGAGGAGGTCGAGCAGGCCGCTCGTGCCGCCCACGCGCATCATTTCATCAAGCGACTTCCCCAGGGCTATGACACCGTCATCGGCGAGGACGGCGGCAGCCTCTCGCAGGGGCAAAAGCAGCTGCTCTGCATCACGCGCATCATGCTGGCGCTTCCTCCCATGCTGATTCTCGATGAGGCAACCTCCTCCATCGATACCCGAACCGAGCTTAAAATTCAAGATGCCTTTGCCAAAATGATGAAGGGACGCACCAGCTTTATTGTTGCTCACCGCCTCTCCACCATCCGAAATGCCGACGTCATTCTCGTCATGAAGGACGGCAACATCATCGAGCAAGGTAACCACGACACCCTGCTCCGCCAAAACGGATTTTACGCAACGCTATACAACAGTCAATTTGAGAGTAGCCCGGATGCTGCCGAATAACAAGCAAAGGAGTCCACTTATGAAACGATTGCTTACACTTCTCACCCTCATCGCCCTGCTGCTCACCTCACTCGCCTTCCCCGTATATGCCGTAAATGAGATGCCTGACGACATCGAAGAAAAGCCGGGAATGATTGAGCACGACGACGCTTGGATTATTTACGACGGCGAGGATGTGGACCGCCCTCTCACCTTCAGCGCCAGCTGTGCCAACCGTGAGACCGTAGACCTTGACGGAGATCTGTTCACCGTATTTGATGCCCCCGGCGATAAAAAGCTGATCGAGATCAAGGCGCTGTATCTCAATAAATCCCCCATCAGCATCGAGGATTACGACTTTGACGAGCTGGCGCTTCGCATCCAGATCTACGTCTCCGATCCCACCGTCTTTCAGTCCAACAACCAGATTGAGCTGACCTCCTCCGGGAGCCCCGATCAGCTTGAACTCAACTTCTCTCCCCTCGCTCATTTCAATCTCAAGCAAGGCTGGAATTCTCTCTATCTCCCCTTCGCCGCAGGCGGTCAAAACAAGGGGCAGCTGGACGTGACCAACATCAACTATATGCGTATGTACTTTTTCCTGACGGGACCGACCGTCATGGCGATCGACAACATGATGATCGTACCGACGGTCGACGTCAATACGCAGGAAAGCTTTTCCACGGACTCTTCTCTCAAAAAATGGACTGCCGAGGGTGCTACCGTTTCCTATGAAAATCAAGCCATGAAGCTGGAGGGCAGCGGCGCCTTCTCCCTGACCTCAAGCGCCTACGCTACCCCCATCTTCACTCCCTCACGAGCACCCATCGTCCTCCGCTTCAGCGCCTCTGCTGCCGATGCCCTTCGCTCGCTGTCCGTCGTTTTGAAGGACGAGAATGGAAGCGAAGCCAAGGGGGCGCTTACGCCCGACGAAAGCGGCACTACCTATCAGGTGGTCTGCGATACACTGGACTGCGACGATGATTACAATTTCGAGCTGACCAAAACCGTCACGCTCAAGGGCGAGCTCAGCGGCACGGCACCCGTGCTCCTTGACGAGTTCAGCATCCGCATGTACGACACTGATTATTGGATGGATTGGTGCTACGGATACGAAACGCAGCCGGGCGAATATTCTATTGCCGTCATTCCCGATATTCAGGAGCTCTCCGCCAAATACCCCCACAAGCTCAACACCATCGCGCAGTGGATCGTCGAAAATAAGGAAAAGGAAAATATCCTCTTTGCCATCGACCTTGGCGACGTAACGTGGAACGGACACACCGGGGATACCGCCTCCTCCAACACCGAATTTCAAAACGCCCGCAACGCCTTTGATCTGCTGCAGGAGGCAGGCATCGACTATTCCATCGCCTACGGCAACCACGACTACACCCCCTCCGGTCGCAATACGACCATGTTCAATCAGTATTTTCCTCTCGAGTTGTTCCAAGGCTTTGATAGCTACGGCGGAACTCGAAATGAAAAGACCTCCGACAACACCTACTACACCTTCAAGGGCGGCAACACCGACTATCTGGTGCTGGCGCTGGAGTATAATCCCGACAACGCGACCATCTCTTGGGCAGACGAGATCGTAACGGCGCACCCCGACCACAAGGTCATCGTCACCACACACGGATATTTGCAGGGCGATTCCGCCAAGACCGTAGCCGAGGAAAACGCACTTGCGCCCGCCGTCGGTGCCGACCGTCTTTGGAATCAGCTGCTCAAAAAGCACGAAAATATCCTTATGCTGCTCTGCGGTCACGCATGGAGCAAAAGCTATTCCGGCGACCTTGTCATGCGACAGGATAAAGGCGAGCACGGCAACACCGTCTACCAGATCATGGCAAACGCGCAGGATATCGATGATACGCGCGGCGGCGTCGGCATGCTGCTTATGATGCGCTTCTCCGAGGACGGCAACGTCATCGATTTCCATTGGTTCTCCCCCGTCAACGGCGAGACCTTCCGCGAAAAAAACCAGTTCGCTCTGGCCATTGAAAACGAGTTCTCCATCTCAGGACTTGAGGACGGCGGCGCCTATTGCGGTCCCGTCACCTTCACCGTCAACTCCAAGACCACCGTTACCGTCAAGAGCGGCAGCAGGGTGCTTGAGGCAGATAACGGTGTTTACACGCTGCAGCCCTCTGAGAAAAAGCAGCACATCACTGTCCTCGATCCCTTCGGCAAGCGCCTTGCACTGTACAGCGTCACCGTCAATACCGACCACGTAAGCGAGCAGAGTGCAACCTGCACAGCGCTGCCCGTCTGTGAGATCTGCGGCAAGGAATTCGGTACGCTCGCCCCTCACACCTTCGGCGAGGATCATCTGTGCACCGCTTGCGGTGCCGAGGATGCAACTGCCTCCATTCCCGAAAATAACGGAGGAAACATAACGCTCGTGCTCGTGATCATCGGTGCCGCCGTACTCGTCGGCGCTGCCATCACCGTACCTATCGTGCTCAAAAAGAAAAAATCCGCATAGCATGCGGCGTACAAAACGGGAGCGCGGGGCGATGCCCCGCACTCCTTTTTTATAATCGGTACAAACAACAAAACCGCAACGAATTGCTTCGTTGCGGTTTTATTGTTTCGGTTGCCTGAAGAAAAATTACTTCTTCTCCTTAACCTTTGCGTCCTTACCAACCTTATCACGCAGGTAGTACAGCTTCGCACGTCTGACCTTACCCTGACGGATGACGTCAACCTTTACGACGTTGGGAGAATGAAGGGGGAATACCTTCTCTACGCCACAGCCGTAGGAAATGCGTCTTACGGTGAAAGTTTCGGAAATGCCGCCGCCATTCTTTGCGATGACGGTACCCTCAAACATCTGGATTCTCTCGCGCGTGCCCTCAACGATCTTGTTGTGAACGCGGATGGTATCACCGACGTTAAACTGGGGAACCTCGGACTTCAGTTGCTCTTGTGTAAAAGCTTTGATCAGATCCATTATCAAGCCCTCCTCATAATATCCGGGTGTTCATACGAGCCGTAGCGGACCACCCTTTCCATGTGCTGCTTTTTCGCACACAGCGCGATTATTATACCACAAAGTTCCGAAAATTGCAATACCTTTTTTGAAAAAATATCATATTTTTCAAACTTTTTTTGCACTTTTTGCATGCCGACGCAGCCATTTGCGAATGCTGTGCAGCAAGGGGAAGATATTGTTGAGCACGATCAGCGCAAAAACAATAATGGCAACGACCAAATTGCGCATGATCGGCGAGATCAGCAGCGCCTGCAAAATGATCAACACCGTGTTGATCGCAAGACGCAGCGGCTGGCAGCGAAACGGAATATACCGCCGCACGTTGTACAGTCGGACACCCAGCACGACAATATAAGCGATCAGCGTAGCCAGGGCAGCACCCATCGGCCCCATCGGCGGGATGAGAATAAAGTTAAAAATCACGTTGACAAGCGCACCGATCGCAGCAGTCAACAAGGACAGCGACGACTTTTTCTCCACCATGTACACGGAGGAGGTGAAATTGGAAAGTGCGGAAAATACCGTCGCAGCGATCAAAACGGGAATATAGATCCACGCAGCATAAAAAGTGGGATCGAACAGAATTTTGGCAAATATCTGCGAGAACAGGATCATCGTCCCGGCACCGAGGAACATCACGCTCGTATAGCCCTTGAAGATGACCGTAAAGAAATTGGCAACCCGCTGCTTGCGACGAATGCTGTCCAGCACGCTCTCTTTGTCACCGACCTTACTGTTTTCGACCACGGCAGAAAATTGCCATGCCTCGATGAAAATACTGCCGCAGATTGTCAGAAGATTGGGGATTTTATAGGCAGCCGTGTAAAGACCGTTCGCCGCGTCACCGCAAAAATACATGACCATATAGCGATCCGAAACGCTGGTCACCCACCAGCAAATGGTCGCGGGAATGAGAGGCATACAAAAGCGCAGCATATCCACCATGGTCGCGCGGTCGGCAGCCCCGGGCGTAATGATGCGCCAAAGCTTTTCGCGCACGACAATATACGCAGTTGTTACGATATTCGCAAGAATAACGCTGAGAACGTAACCCTCAATCCCAAGTGAGAAGGGCGGCAGCAGCAGAAGCAAATTGAACAGAATATTGGCACCCGTGTTCACGATTCCCTGCACGGCAAACAGTGTGTATTTTCCCTGCCCGCGGACATATTCCGAGCAGAAATAGTGCACGTTGGCAGAAAGCACGTAGAGCACGACCAGCCATACATATGGCGCAAAATAATTCGACAGGAAAAGCAGCGGCGAAAGCAACGCAAATCCAACGGAGAACAGCGCCAGAATGCCAAGACCGGAGTTAAACACGCGCCGCGTATCCCCTTCTCCGCGCGCCTCGGCAGCAAAGCGGAAAAAGCCGGAGGAAAGTCCCGCGCAGGCGATGGGAATGATCAGATTGGCAAGGTTGGTGATCAGATCGGCTCTACCCAGCTGCGCATCGGTCAGAATGGCAGTATAAAAACGAACCAGTAAAAAAACAAGCAGCTTGGAGCCAAGACGTCCAACAGTCAACGCCGCCGTATTCATCGCAAGACGACCGTATTTGCCCTGCCCCACGTAAGCGCGAACTTTGGTTCCGATCCGTCCGAAAAACGCACCGATCTTGCGCGCCACTACCTTCATCTGTATTCCGACAGACACTTCCCCACCTCCTTATCCGAATTCATATAGAATAGTATACCATATTTTGCTGTAAAATAAAAGCCCTGTAAAAAAATTTTCTCGCCAAAAGCAAAAAAATGGCACTTCCTCTTGCACCGCGCGCGGAAATTTGCTATAATATTCCATATTCCACCGATCGCGAGGTGTTTTATGAAAGGCTTTCAAATCGCTCTTCTCATCGTCGGCATTGTACTTATGCTGCTTGGCATTGCTTACCTCTTGTGCTATCGCTTGGTCAAAAAGCTGTTTACCTCCGCCTTCGGTCGCATCAGCGCGGATGCCATGAAGAAAAACGTCGAAGATTTTGACCGAAAAATGAGCCAAGGCCCTCTTGCACACCGCCACCCTATGATCCTTGAGGGAAGACGCTGGATCGCAGACTTTCCCATCGAGGAGGTCAGCACCCGCTCCCACGACGG
>JAFTME010000129.1 GCA_017452545.1 Clostridia bacterium
ATTCGATACCGAGGTTTACTCCAACACCGGTGGACAGGCTTCCAAGGCTTCCAACCTGGGTCAGGTTGCACAGTTCGCAGCAGCAGGTAAGGCAATCGGCAAGAAGAACCTTGCAGAGATCGCTATGTCCTACGGCTACGTTTACGTTGCACAGATCGCAATGGGCGCTGATATGAACCAGACGCTCAAGGCAATGCAGGAGGCTGAGGCTTACAACGGTCCTTCTCTGATCATCGGCTACGCTCCTTGTGAGATGCACGGTGTTAAGGGCGGCATGCAGAACTGCCAGCTCGAGATGAAGAAGGCTGTTGAGGCAGGCTACTGGCAGATGTTCCGTTACAACCCCGCTCTCAAGGCTGAGGGTAAGAACCCGCTGTCCGTAGACTCCAAGGCTCCCACCGCTGACTACGTTGACTTCATCAAGTCCGAGACTCGTTACGCACGTCTGGCACAGTCCTTCCCCGAGAAGGCTGCAGAGCTGTTCGAAAAGGCTGCCAACAACGCGAAGGCGAAGTACGACAGACTCCAGAGAATGGTTCAGCTGTACGAATAATCCTTATCATTACACGGGGAACTCTCACTGGGAGTTCCCCGTTTTCAAAACCGAGATCAGGAGGTCCTCTTATGCTTGATTTTACACGCGTATCTCCCGAATCCGTCGGCATTTCCTCCGACGTCATCCGCACGTTCCTCTCGCGCGGAAAAGCGCTTGGGTTGCATTCCTTTGCGCTGCTGCGCCACGGTCGGTGTGTCAGCGAGGCATACTTCGCCCCTTACGCGCAAAATAAGCGCCATATGCTCTACTCCCTGTCCAAAAGCTTCACCTCGCTCGCCTGCGCCTTTGCCGTGCAGGACGGTCTGCTTCGTTACGAGGATCATGTCGCGGATTTCTTCCCCGACAAGGTCATTCCCGAAGAAAAGCGCGATCTTCGCGTGGAGCATCTGCTGAGCATGTCGGTGGGCACCGAAACGACCGACCGCTTTCAAGGCATCGACTGGGTGCAGGATTTTCTCTCTGCCATTCCCGAGCATACCCCCGGAACTGTGTTCCGCTACGACACCTCCTCTACCTTTATGGTCGCAGCCATTCTTTCCCGCCTGCTCGACCGCTCGGTAGAATGCTATCTGTCCGAAAAGCTGCTGACGCCGCTCGGCATTGACGATCACTTCTGGGAGCTCTCTCCCGAGGGATACGCGCGTGGCGGCTTTGGGCTTAACATCCGCCTGCGTGATATTGCCCGTCTTGGGCAGTTCCTTTTGCAGCGCGGCTGTTGGGAGGGGGTGCAGCTGCTTGATCCTGCTCTCATCGATCGGTCTACCCAAAAGCAGATCGAAAACGGAACACCCGTACCGGGAAAGCCCTGCGACTGGGCAATGGGCTACGGCTATCAATTCTGGCGCTGCGAGCCGGAGGGCGTCTATCGCGGCGACGGCGCATACGGTCAGTATTGTATCGTCCTTCCGCTGCAGGATGCCGTCATCGTTACCAATGCCGGAACGCATGATATGCAAGCCATCCTGACCGAGATCTGGGCTACGCTGCTTCCCGCCATGGGCGCTCCCATGGCTGAGAATCCGGATGCGCTCGCCGCGCTGCGACTGGCAGAAGCCGAGGCGCATATCGAATACCCCTCCGGCACACCGCTGCCGCAGGAGCTGTGCGGCGTCTATACGCTCGGCGACCGAACGCTTCGCCTCTCGCTTGTCGGTGATGCGCTGCATCTGGAGCAAATGAATGGCGACAAAGCGACACTTTTGCTGCGTGCCGGCTTCCAACGCTGGATCGAATGCGGAGAGCGCGCCTACGCCTATGCCTGTGAGGGCAATGCCGTTCATCTGCGCGAGGTGCATCATCTGACGCCCTTCGGTCATCAGCACACGCTGCATATCGAAGACGGTACGCTACGCGAGGAAGTCACCGCCTTTGCCGGCTGTGTCGATCCCTCGTACGCCCTGTTCAGAACTACTCCCGGAAGCGCCTCCATTCTCTGGTAACGCATCAAGAGCTTTTTCAAAGAGCTGACCTTCGTCTGTAGGTCAGCTCTTTTTTATTTGTTTGAAAATTCCGGAACAAGCTGATAAAATACAAAAAACACGGCAAAACTATAAGGGAAATACGAGAAAGGAACAAAGAGAAAAGCAATGGAGGTTTTTTACGGAAAAGGCGTATCGGACGGTTGCTGTATCGGCGCGGCAG
Organism: Clostridia bacterium; assembly: GCA_017452545.1. Classification (GTDB taxonomy): domain Bacteria; phylum Bacillota; class Clostridia; order Oscillospirales; family CAG-272; genus SIG644. Next base: position 2,198 of record JAFTME010000129.1, read on the forward strand.
CCATTCTGCACAGCAACCGAGCTGCGGTCAAAAACGAGCCTGCAGCGAGTCCGGAAGATGAGTGGCATCGCTATCTCACCGCAAGGGAGCAGCTCATCGCAAGGCTTGACGCGCTCTGCCGCCAATCGGCGCAAAGCGTCGGAGAGGAAAACGCCGATATTTTCGCCATCCACGCAATGATGGCACAAGACGAAGATTTTAACCGCGAGATCGAGCGCGCCATCCGTGAGCACCGACAAAACGCTGCCTACGCCGTCTCTCAAGCCGCAAGAGGACTGGCGGATACGTTTTCGCACATGGACAGTGCTTACATGAGGGAACGTGCCACCGACGTTCGTGACGTTGCGGAAGGCTTGATCCGCCTGCTGCAGGGCGAGCATGCCGCCACCGACACGCTCCCCGATACCCCGTACGTTCTGTGTGCCGACGACCTCACGCCCGGTCAGACCGCCACCCTTGATCGCTCGCTCGTGCTCGGCTTTGCCACCGCACGCGGCTCACTTACCTCGCACACCGCCATTCTCGCACGGTCGATGGGGCTGCCCGCGCTGGTGGGACTGGGCACCGATGCCATTGCCGCCATTCGTGACGGCGACCCCGTCGCCATCGACGGACAGCTCGGCACCTTGATCCTTTGTCCCGACGCCGAGACCGTCGCCCGCCTTCAGCAGCAACAGCAGGCGCAGTCCGCGCGTGCTGCTCGTCTGCAGCATCTGCGTCACACGCCCACTCGTACCGCCGACGGCACGTCTGTCAAGCTTTACGCCAACGCGGGTACGCCAAAGGAGCTGGAGGCCGTACTTGCGTGCGGCGGCGAAGGAATTGGCTTGCTCCGAAGTGAATTTTTGTATCTCGACCGAACCGCCCCTCCCGACGAGGAGGAGCAGCTCGCCGCCTACCGCCACCTGCTGGAAAATATGGGCGGCAAGCCCGTTATCATCCGCACGCTGGACATCGGCGCAGATAAGCAGGTATCGTATCTTCCACGACTTGAGCACGAGGAAAATCCCGCTCTCGGCTGCCGCGCCGTGCGCTATAGCCTGACACACCCCAACCTCTTTCTCACGCAGGCGCGCGCCCTGCTGCGCGCCGGTGAATACGGCGATCTTTCCGTCATGTTCCCTTTGATCACCGCCGAGCAGGAGCTGCGCGATCTGCTTCGCCTGTGGCAGCAGGCAGAAGAGCAGCTGCGCGACCGTGGATATCATCTTTCCAAACGCATTCCCATCGGCATTATGATCGAAACGCCTGCCGCTGCCCTGATCTCGGACACACTCGCGCCCATGGTCGATTTTTTCAGCATCGGCACCAACGATCTCACCCAATATACCCTCGCCATGGATCGTCAGAACAGCGCTCTGCTTCCCTTTCTGCAGCCGCACCATCCCGCAGTGCTCTCGCTCATTCGCATGACGATAGCAAACGCCAAGCGCGCCGGCATATGGGTTGGCGTTTGCGGCGAGCTCGCCGCAGATCCCGTTCTGACCGAGCAGCTTTTACGCATGGGTGTTGACGAGCTGTCCGTCTCTCCTCCCTTGCTCCTTTCTATGCGCGAGCACATTTCACACATCCGCCTTTCCACAAGTCATTCTCTCAAAGAAACCAAAAAGGAGATCTCCCATGCAACAAAAGACGTATGTCATTCGTGACCCCTTGGGGCTGCACGCCCGTCCTGCAGGCTTGCTCGTCAAGCAAGCGCAGCAATACACCTGTGAATGCACGCTGAGCATCCCGAAAAAGAACAAAAGCGCCTCGCTCAAGAAGCTGTTTGCCCTGATGACACTGGAGGCAGTACAGGGCGATGAGCTGCTGCTGCAGACCGACGGCGAGGATGAGCAGCAGGCACTGGAAGCCATCGGAGCACTCATCGCAGAGCGATTAGGATAAAACGAAAAGGAGCAATTCCACCGAAAAGCGGAATTGCTCCTTGCGTTCTG
>JAFTME010000130.1 GCA_017452545.1 Clostridia bacterium
GCAGCGCGTCGTAGCTGCAGGGCAGCTCACCACCGTGCGAAGCAACGATTTCAACCGCTGCCTTTTTTAAAGTGCGCGCGCGGCTGTAATATCCCAGTCCCTCCCATAGCTTCATCAGCACCTCGTCCTCAACACAGGCAAGGGCTTCTACCGTGGGACAGACCGCCAAAAAACGGTGATAATAGGGCAAAACTGCCTCAATGCGCGTCTGCTGCAGCATGATCTCCGAAAGCCATACGTGATACGGCGTCGGATCGTCTCGCCAGGGCAGCGAGCGCCGCGTGTCGGAAAACCAAGCGATCAGCGGCTCCACGATCGAGGAGAGCGCCGCGCCGGTTGTTGATTGCTTCATAACTCCTATACCTCAAATAAGGGGGTGAGCCAAATGCGAGCAACGCATTCGGTCCACCCCCGCGTGTTGTGTCAATTATACCTCAAGTCCGAGAACGGCAGCACCGATAATGCCGGCATCATTGCCAAGCTGTGCAATGCAGATCTTGGTCGTCTTGCTCTCATCAGTCGCGCCGGAGCCGTAGCTGTCGCCTGCGATCTTGGGCATCAGCAGATCCAGCAGATTCTGACCCTCACCCGAAATACCGCCGCCAATGGACAGGATCTTGGGCTGGAAAATGTTGATCAGATTTACGATACCGCAAGCCAGATAGGAAACGTAGTCGTCAACGACCTCCGTTGCAGCAGCATCGCCCGCGCGCATACCGTCAAAGGCGGTGCGTCCCGTGACGCGGCCCTTCTTGGCAGCCAGCTCGGTCATAACCGTTGCGCGCCCCTCTGCCGCACAGGCAGCCAGCTTTTCGTTGGTGATGCGGATGAGCGCCGTTGCAGAGGAGTAAGCCTCCCAGCAGCCCTTGCGACCGCAGGAGCAGGGAGCACCGTCCTTGACGATGACCATGTGACCGAGCTCTGCCCCCGCGCCGTTAAAGCCGGAGTACAGCTTGTGGTTGATGATGATACCGCCGCCGACACCGGTGCCCAGCGTGATCATAACGGAATCCGCAGCACCCTTGGCTGCGCCGGCGATCGCCTCACCCCAAGCAGCCGCATTGGCATCGTTCTCAACGAAAACGGGAATATCAGCACCCATCGCCTCGCGCAGCAGCGCCGCAATGGGGAAATGACGGAAGGGAAGGTTGTTGGCGTATTCAACGGTGCCGGTCGTGCTGTTGATGGTGCCGGGAGCCGCAATACCGATGGCAGCTACGTCAGAGAGTGCCATGCCGGTGTCGGACACTACCTTTTTGCAAAGTGCAGCAATGTCTGCGACGATCTCCTCGGCGGGGCGGGTTGCACCCGTGGGAACACTGTCCTTGTGAATGATCTTGAAATTTTCATCGACGATACCGACGGCAATATTGGTGCCGCCGAGGTCTACACCCAAACGAATCATAGTATGATCTCCTTTGCAAAAGGGGCAAAATAAGCCCGAATTTTTATATGCGAGCGTCGCAATTACGTTACCTATATTATATATGATTCTGCGCGGAAAGTCAACAATTTTTCACGCTTTTTCACATAGGATGATAAAATGATGAAAAAAATTTGCACAAAATGAAAAAAACTATTTACTTTAGCGGATAAAAGTGGTACAATATAAGGGAAAGGGAGCAGTGGTTGTCGAACCGCCCCGAAAGCAAAAAGGATAAGGATGATCAGGACGATGAAAAACAACACAAGAGACGAAAATCTGGACTTCTTATTTCGCGGAATTTTAACGTTGAATAGCCTTGAAGAGTGCTATCATTTCTTTGAGGATCTCTGCACGGTATCCGAACTGCAGGAAATGTCCCGCCGTATGCAGGCGGCAAAGCTGCTCAAGGATAACTTCATCTATACCGAGATCGCAGAGCGTACGGGGTTGAGTACTGCAACCATCAGCCGTGTCAACCGTTGCTTAAAATTCGGAACCGAGGGATACATTCGCGTTCTGGACAATCTGGAAAAGCAGGATCGCAGAGGGAATCGCTGATGAGTGGATGCGAGGGATATAATGCCATCGCCTTCGTCTACGACCGATTGAACGCTGAGATCGACTATAGCGCATGGGCGGACTTCGTGGAGCGGTGCTTCGACCGTTACCTGTCCGCCCGTCCGTCGCTTGTGCTGGATCTCGCCTGCGGAACGGGAAGTATGACCTTGGCGCTGGCGCAAAGAGGATACGATATGATCGGCGTCGACGGCAGCGCGGATATGCTGTCTGTTGCCTATACTCGCGCTGCAGAATTGCCGCACAGCGTGCTTTTTTTGCTGCAGGATATGCGTTCGTTTGAGCTGTACGGAACTGTGGGGGCAGTGACTTGTTGCCTCGACAGCGTCAATTATTTGCTGCGTGAGCAGGACGTGCGCGATTGCTTTGCCTGCGTCCATAATTACCTTGACCCCGACGGCATCTTTTTGTTCGACGTCAATACCCCTTATAAATTCGAGCATATTTACAGTGACCTCGCCTATGTCCTGGAGGACGACGTCCCCGACGGGGATGGCACCGAGCATACCCACGCCGTCTACTGCGGTTGGCAAAATCATTACGATGAGCAAAGCGGCATCTGCGACTTTGACCTGTCACTCTTCGAGGAAAACGAGGACGGCAACTATACCCGCGCCGACGAGCACCAGCAGGAGCGTTGCTACGACAGAGCCACGCTGGAGCGAATGCTGACCGATTGCGGCTTTGAGGTGCTTGGCGTCTTTGGTGATTACCGGTTTTCCGAGCCGACCGCCACCACCCCGCGCTGGTACATCGCCGCCCGCTGTAAGAAATAACGACAAACAACATACGACACAAAGAGAGGAACATTATGTCACAAGCCACCATCCTTCGCGGCATGACGCGCGACGGCAGCGCCCGTATCCACGTCATCCGCTCGACCGAGATCGTCAATCAAGCCATCCGTTATCATCATACCTCCCCCACTGCGACCGCCACACTTGGACGCCTTCTGACGGCAACCTCCGTCATGGGCAGTATGCTGGGTGAGGTCGGTAACGCTATCACCGTCACATTGGGCGGAGACGGCCCCGCAGGCAGAGTGATCGCCGCCGCCGACTATTACGGAAACGTGCGCGGCTATATTCAAAACCCCGATGTGGATCTGCCGCTGCGCAACGATGGAAAGCTGAACGTCGGCGCCGCCGTCGGCCACGGCCTTCTGACGGTCATGCGCGATACCGGCGCATCCGAGCCCTACGTCGGCTCCATTCCGCTGGTCAGCGGCGAGATCGCAGAGGACATCGCTGCCTATTATGCCAAGAGTGAACAGATCCCTACCGTCCTCGCGCTCGGCGTGCTGGTCGATACCGACGGCTCCTGCCGCGCTGCCGGCGGCGTCATGGTTCAGCTGCTGCCCTTCGCAGACGAGGACGTTATTACGCAGTTGGAAAAAAATATCCCGCTGCTTGCCAATATCTCCCGCCTTTTTGATCAAGGATTGACCGACCGCCAGATCGCCGACATCGCCCTGCGTGATATCGAGTACGATGTGTTTGACGAGCTGCAGGTCGAGTATCGCTGCAGCTGTACCCGCGAGCGTATGCTTGGTGCCATCCGCGCCATCGGACGTGACGCAGCACTTAAGCTGCTCTCGGAGCAGATCGAAGAGGGAAAGGGCGACGAGCTTGAGATCAACTGCCGCTTCTGCGATAAAAACACCATCGTGTCCGGCGACGAGATCCGCCGTATGTTCGAGGAGCAGGAGCAAGAATAATAAAAAAAGCCGGGGTGCTCCCGGCTTTTTTTACGCAAACAGCGAATGTGCGTAAATCCCCACAAAACAGCAATCCCCCGTGTGCCGTCGGCACGCGGGGGATTACTTATGTTCATTGATTACTTCTTCTTGGAAGTTCTGTTAACGGGGAATACGCCAAAGATCTCGCTGTCGGAGAACTTGTCGGCACAACTCTTCTTGCCGCACTTGGTGGGCAGATCTTCCTTGGCTGCGCCTGCGTCAACCAGAATTTCCCAACCGCACTTGCTGCAGCGGTAAAGCGCCTTGCCGGAGTAAACCAGCTCGAACTGTTCAACGTAATCCTCATAATCCTTGAGGACGGTCTTCTGGAAGTTGTAGGCGGAGAACAGATCGCTCTTTACCTTGGAGAGTGCATCGGACTGCAGCGTAGCCGTCTTGTTGAAGACAACGGGAATAACCGCCATCTCGTCAACCAGCATCTTCTCAGCCTCGTGCAACAGGATTGCGCGACCTGCGTCAACCTTTGCAGTGTCAACACCGTACTTGGTGTAGATTGCCTTGCAAGCGTCGAGCACTGCCTGCATCTCGTCTGCAGAATTGTAAGAGCCGTAGCGTGCATAATCCAGAGCGGTTACCGTGTTGATGTAAGGCAGATAGTAAACAGCCTCGATCAGCGCATCATACTCGGGGTTGGTGTAACCGGAGTAGTGGGCAGTCAGGTTCATCTCGCTGTCAACCATACCGGAGAACAGCGTTGCGAAGGGAGCGAGGACGGAGTAAGCGTCTGCGTTGTACGCGCAGGTGTCGATAACCAGAACCTCAAACTCACGGTAGAGCAGGTGATCCAGATACAGCTCGTCACAAATATCCTTCGGAATGTCTGCGACGGGTGCGTAGTACTCGTTGTTCAGTGTGGTGCCGCGCTCCTTAACGGTAACCGTGAAGCCAAGATCGTTCCAAGCCTCGCTGGCAGCAGCTGCGATAACCATCATCTCGTCGTCGTGCGGGTTGACGATGATATCGAATGCGTAATCGGAAGCCTTAACGCCTGCATCGGAAAGTGCCTTCTGGGCAGCAGCCTTGTCAGCCTTGGTGGCGATCATGTCGCCGCCTGCGGTGCGGAAGGATCCGGAGGTGCGCTCGTTATAGATACCGGTGGGAACCAGTGCGGTAGCAGCATCTGCGAATACCAGAGATTTAGCAATCGCGTTGCGGTCCAGTACCAGAGAGAGTGCGCGACGAACGTTGGCATCAGCGAACAGAGCAACCTCTTCACCGGTCGACTTGTTCTTGACCAACGCCTGCTGGTTGAGCAGCAGTGTAGCGGTGGACATCGCATCCTTGACCTGTGCGTCGGCAATCAGTGCATCGTCGGTGCGCAGGGAAACGGGAATATCGCCAATGTAGAAGATATCGCCCTTCTGATAAGCCTCAGCGATCTTCTCGGCGGTCATGGTGCAGTCAACGTAAATACGGTAGGGAGTAACGGTCTTGTCGATCTTGATATCATCAACCTCTTCGGGGTTGCGATAGAAGAATGCGTTGCGCTCCAGAGCGAAGGTCAGGATCTCACTGAACTGCGCAGGCTTGAAGGTGGAAACGATCTCGCCGGTCTCCTTGTCCTTCTCGGTGCCGTGCGTATCCTTGATCATAACGCTGCTTTCCTGGTCCTCAACGATGGTTACCTTACTGAGCTTGAACGGGCCGCTGGTAACCATGGTGCCGGGCTTCTTTGCCCAGTCATCGGTCTTGCTGACGTAGTCCTCGCGCAGCGGAACGAGAGCCAGGCTGGTCAGATTGAGCAGGAAGCGATCATAGTCGATGGGCTGCTCAAAGGAGATCTCCAGCGTAGTGTCGTTCAGTGCGTAAACGCCAAGGTCGTCAATGGAGCAGTCACCCTGCTTGACGGCACGAGCGTTCTTGATATCGTAAAGAAGAGCAGCGGCAGAGAAGGAGTTCTCGGGATTGAGAAGACGCTTCCATGCGAATACCACGTCATCAGCCGTAACCTGCGTCTTGTCAGACCACCAGGTCGTCTTGAGCTTGATCGTCATGGTATGCTCATTGGTCTTTTCATCGGATTTGGTGGTGTAGGAGTCTGCAAGCTCGTACTTCAGCTTGCCCTTTTCGGTCAAGGTGAACAGTTTGGTGAACAGCAGGCTTGCAATCTGCTCAGCCTCTTCGTTGTTGAAGGCGTAAGCAGGATCAAAACTATACACCTCGTTGGTCAGGTACATGGTGATGTACGCGCCCTTGTCGTCCTCGTCCTTTTCAGCGCAACCGACAAATGCAGTTGCACACATAACCAGACAGAGCAGCAGGGCAATAAAACGCTTCATCATAATTTGGTAAGTCCTCCTCATGGTTTTGGGTATCGGATAGAACACATACTGTGCCACTTTCTACATTATAACACAAATGCTTCTTTTATTCAATGGATTTTTTTGCCGCTCGATTACTTTCAGCCACTTGCACAAATTTGGCACCTCAAAACTGTGCATAATGAACATGAAAAAATCAAGCAAACACCCAAAGAGCAAAATTTCCGATACTAAATATTATATATCTATATAATATAAGAAAATGACAAAAAAAGCAAGTGTTTTTCGACATCGAAAAATGGACAAATTGTTAATTTTTTGAAAAAACCGAAAGGCGGGGCAAATGCAGCTTGCATTTGCCCCGCCAAAGCGAGTATATCAGTTTGCGTTTTCAAAGATAGTGTCGTTGAATTCAGCAATCGCCTCTTCGGTGGAGGACTGTCTTTCCTCTACGAAGGAAGAGATGTTTCTGTGGCCGCCTGCGTACATAGACTGATAGTCATCTGCGAAGGAGCCAAAGCCGAAAATAACGCCCGGATCGAATACGCGGCTGTTCAGAATGATGTCAAGGCTTGCCTCGGACTCGTCGTCACGTGCGTAACGGGTCTTGAGCGATACCTCAACGTACTCAGGCTGCAGGTTGTAGTGAGAGTGTGCGCTGAGAGCCTCGAGGATCATACCAACCATCGACAGATCCTCACCCGTGGTACTCATCGGGATAGAGAGCAGACCGGTGGTGTGCTGGCTGACGGTTGCATAGTAGTTTTCCTGCTCCTCGGTGTACTTCGGAATAGGAAGAATACCAAAGTTGGTAGCGGAGCCACGCATGTTGGTGACCTCATCAAGTCTCATCCAGAAGAACAGACCGTGACCGCTTTCAAACATCTTGGTGTAGGCAGTGTCATCAATGCCCTCCATGTGATGGTTGAAGAACCAGTCAGCAGCAAAGATGTAATCCAGCAGATCCATGGTTGCGTTGATGTCGTTCTCGGTGCCAAAGCTGAAGGCAAATTCGTCATCCTCGTTCTTGGTAACGAACTGTCCGCCGCTACCATGGAAGAAGGAGGTCATAACGTCGTTCTTACCGAGGAAGCCCCAGAAGTCCTCCATGTCCATCTTCTCATCACCGTTAGAGTCTTCGTTAACGTCCTCTGCGATGGAGATCAGCGTTTCGTAAGTCCGCTCGTTGTCATCAAGATAAGTATACAGGCTGCCAAGGCTCTTGTCAGCTGCAGCATCCTTGTTGAATGCCAGCGCAGCGGTAGCGTCCTTGTCGTTGACCATCAGAGAGGTACCGACAAGATTCAGCGTGCCGTTGGAGGAGAGCTGAGCGATGGAGTCCTGGTCCCACCAGGGCTTATCAAGGTCGATGTGCTCAACGTCATAAAGGTTCTGGAAAGCACCGCTGGTAACCATCTTAGCCTGCTCCAGCAGACGGGGAATGGTAATCAGATACGTGGTGTCGCCGGTTGCGTTCTGGTTGGTAATGATCGTGCCGATCTGGTCATGACGGCTCATTTCCAGCGTGATCTTTACGTTGTAGTTTTCCTCGATCTCGGCGTTACGGTAGTAAACCTTGTCGGGGATGGGCTCGCCCAGAGGCGACTCAAAATAAATATCGCGGCAGTAACGGACGGTATCAACCCAAGCCTCTACGTACCAGTAAAGGAAGCTGATCTCCTCCTCGTTAAAGTTGTAGGTTTCGGGGATGTCGGGCTTGATCTGCTCTACAACAGTACCGTCACCCTCTTCCGTGCCGTCGTCACCCTCTTCGGCACCGTCATCCGTCTTCGGATCGTCGGGTGTTTCCTCGGGATCACCGCACGCTACAAAACAGGAGCCGATCATGATCAGCGCCAGCAGAAGCGCGAGAATGCGTTTGATGTTTTTCATGAGAAAAATCCTTTCTTTGTTTTTTTGAAGAGAAAACAGTGTTCCATCTTCACTTGATATAATCTTAACATGATACGACGCATGATGTGTGAACAAAATGTTAACAAAAATAATTATCAGCGAATTCAACAAAAGGGGAGAATTGGCTTTGTGCAATTCGACAATACATTATAACATATTGTTATATATGAAATAAGCGACTGCACAAAAAAGTGTGCAGTCGCTCCTGTTGTATGATAATTTCAACGCTTGACCATCTTTCCGATAACTCTGCCCATGCAGCGGAAATCCTCGTGCTCCGTGAGCGCGATCGGCGCGTAAGAGGGATTGAGCGAAAGCAAGCGATCCCCGTCGTATTTCTTGAAATATCCCGCACCGTCCAGCACGAAGATACCCAGCTCACCGATCTGCACCGCATCCGCACGGTGGATCAGCAAAATATCCCCATCGTGGAACTTGGGCTCCATGCTGTTGCCGCTCACGCGAAGCGCATAATCCGCATCGCGCGTCTGCTCGTTGTCGGGAATTTGAATTTCCGATACAAATTCGTCGCTCAGATCAATGCCCCGACCGGCGGAAACCGGCATATCGTACATCCGAAGAATGCGTTTGCCGCCCTTGATCATGGGAGCCGTGTCGTCCTCCGCCGACGGCAGTACGGGGGAGGGAAGAATACGGGAGCTGCGCCCCAGCACACCCTCAACCGCGCGCCCGCGAATGCGTTCCTTCTCCTTGGAAATGATCAGAAGCGTCAGCTCCTGACCGTAGCTGTCCAGCGAGCGGAAATCCTCCACCATGCGCGCCTCGGCAGGCGCCAGAATGTAGCGGTTGCTGCCCTCGTGGTCGCCGTTGACCAGGTAATCAATGGAGCAGCCCAACGCCTCGGCAATGGCGATCACGTTGATCAGCTTGGGCGAATCGCTGATGCCCGCCAGGATCTTGCTCAGTGTGCTCAGCGGAATGCCCGTCATTTCTGCGAGCTGATCGTTGGTGATCTTCTTTTCATTTTTCAGTCGCTTGATGCGATCAATGTACGTTTCGTTGACGGTCTGCTTTCCTGCCATGGCGGTTTCCTCCGTGTCGTTTGTTGTATCTATATGTAGCATTCCAAAATCGGCATCACGCAGAGCTTCTCTGCGTCCGATTGTATTATAACACAAAAATTCCATTTTGTAAATAGAAAAACGAAAAAATTTTTCAAAAATCGGAAACTTTTTTCAAAAAACTATTGACAATTTCCGAAAATGGTAGTATAATAGGCGCACAAACAGTTCCGAAACAGGAATTAAAAAACAGGAGGCATCCGAAAATGAACAACTGCTATACTTCCAAAAATGAAAATATAAATCAAATGTACGAGGAATACGGTGCGCTGGTCACCTCGCGCGTCGATCGCTTCCTTGACCGTCTGTTCGCCTTCTTCGCGGCGCTGCTCGGCTTCTGCCGCCGCCGCGAGGTGCGCCGCGTGCTGCGCTATGCCACTGTCGCGATCTGCTTCTTCTGCTTTCTTGGCTTGGTCGGGGGGATCGAGCAAGAGCTGATCTCGGTGGGGCTTGGCGTTGTCAGCGGCCTGCTGCTCATCTTCGTTGAGATCCTTTGCCTGAAATAAATAAGATTTGTAAATAAAAAACGCGGGGGAAAGCTTTTGCAAAAAGCTTTCCCCCGCACCTTTTTGAAAAAAACTTTGGAAAATCAAATATCCAAAATTCTTCATCGAAGGATGCGTCGTAGAAAAGAGTTCTTGCGTATCCGGAAGAAAAATGTATTTTGACGGGTTACCTTCCTGGGACAAAACGCAGTTCAATTACTCTGCTTTGAACACTTAAATTCCGTAACGCTTTTGTATTGATATCCTCATATTTTACATATAATTGATATTCTGTGTGATTATCATCAAGATTGCGCTTGGAAGTCAATTCACCATTCAAAGAGCGTAAGACTTTGTTTGGAAGCTCCTCTTGACTGATAATGTATATCAGCATTTCATCGGATGCGTAATACCATTCGTTTGCCATTTGCTTGAGAGAATCAATTACGTCGTAATCATCAATAGGATGTTGATGTGCTTTTGATTGCGTACCAAATGTCATTATGGCAGTATTAAAGCCGGTGATTGTCTCATTCAATCTCCATGCAGGAGTTCCGTTGGTTTCAAAAATATATTCCGGTGCAAGAAATAGCTTATATTTGCTACGCTGTACATTGGCGATATTCGCAAGCTCGGATTTTGTTGTAATCAAATAAAGCTGTTCTTGTATAATCAATGAATATATACCCGCGTCGCAAAAAAGAACGTAATTGCTTTGTAAAGATTCTCCCTTGGTAACAAGGATTGCCAAATGCGTTTGTTCATTCGTGTTTTGCAGTGCCGCCTGTAGCTCGGGACTCACGATCCACTCGTTCCATTCGGGAGGGCCGTAAGGATAATAGCGATCGGTAAATATCTCAAGCGGTTTTTCTGCCCAAAGGATGCTATCACTATCCACGGGCAGCTCGATCGCATTCCGATGAGAAAATAAATCCGTGCTCCGCCAAATGCCTACGCCTTCAAGGACGAACAAAAGAACAATGCAAGCAGCGACAAATAACCGTCGAATTCGTTTTTTTCGGATGGTTATTCTTTTTTGATAATACTGCGAAATTTCCGCAATAAATGATTCCTCAATCATTCCGATCGCATCTTGCAAATGAGTGGCTCTATCCATTTTTGTAGCCCTCCTTTTCTAAAAATATGCGTAGCTTTTCTCTTGTTCGCATCAGCATCATTTTGATCTTGCTTTGCCCGAATTGAAAGCTTGAGGCGATTTTTTGAATGGACATACAGGAAAAATAGCGGCATACAAATATTTGTCGCTCAATCGGTGGTAGAGCTTGCAGAAATGTGTTGATGAGTTCTGTCAACTGCTCCGTACCTTGGATTTCTTGCTCGGCATTGGTGGAGAGGCAATCTTGTAATTCATTCAAGGATAGGATGATTTCGCCTCCACCGCGTTTTTTTGCATGATTGGTACGATACTTGGAAATGGAAATGTTTCGTGCAAGCCTAATCAAAAACGCAGAGAGGTTGTAAGGAGCGGCGGGAGGAATGGTATTCCACGCCCTTAAATATGTATCGTTCTCGCATTCCTCAGCATCTTCCCGACAATGCAAAATACCATAAGTTACAGAGTGAAGCAGCTTTCCGTATTTTTTCTTTGTTTCGCAAAGTGCCGCTTCTTCTCTTGCCCAATACAGAGCGACGATATCTTGATCATCCATGAAGTA
>JAFTME010000131.1 GCA_017452545.1 Clostridia bacterium
AGCGAGGGGAAAACTTTTTTGCAAAAAAGTTTTCCCCTCGCGCTCCCCTTTCAAAAAACTTTGAAAAAAAGAAATATATTCTTTTTAAAGTTTTTTAAGGATTCTTAAGGTGCTTTTTTCCAAAAAAGCACCTTAAGCAGGGCTTGGGGCGGAGCCCCAATTTCTGATCAAAAAAAGCGAGGGGGAAACTTTTTTGCAAAAAAGTTTTCCCCTCGCCTTTTTTCTTAATACATACCGCTCACTGCTCCACGCAGCCTTCATCTGCGTAAATAGTAACGCGGGAATAGATACTCAGAGAGCAGTCGCCGTCCGCCTCATAGGAAACGCCGTTAAAGCGATGCTGATTGAACACGTTGAGCGACGAGCCGTCGTTCAGCACCAGCATAGGTTTTTGGATCTCATAGCGCCAGTAGGAATCTCTACCGAGATTGATGGCATCCACGCTCGAATCCTCACACGTAACGGTGTGCATCGCGCCGTAAGAAAAGACGTTGACCGCAAGGCAAGCCTTCGAGCCCACGTACTCCAGCTGCGTCAGCTCGTCCATCTCCAAATGCACGGTGGTATACAGCTCAAGCGACTCGTTGATCGCCTCTTCGAAATTTTTCTCCCAACCGTTCGGGAACAGGGAGCGATAGTTGGCAAGCCCCCACCAGCGGTTGCGCATACCCACGGTCACGTTGGTCAGCACCGCACCGATGTAGCCCGTGTCGGAATTTTCAATGCGGATCAGCGTGTCGTACGCCGATGCCGTCAGATGGGCAACGTAGTGATTGGGCGCGTCGACCAGCTCTATGCCGCGAATGGCACCCGCAAAGGCGCAGCCAACGATAGAAATGTTGTTGCCCGTGCCGCGGATGAGCCACGGACGCGCAGGAAACGCGTTGCCGTTGTCGCCGTATTGCTCGAGAACGTTGATGCCGGAATTGATCACGCGAACGTTGCGCAGCGCCGAGCCCTCGCCAAGCGTAATGGCAGCAGCGCCCTCGCCATTCTCCGCCTCACCGCCGTATAGACAAAACAGCATCGTACCGAGGCTGAGCTCCATCTGATCGCGGGTCGGAACCGTGCCCGAACCGCGCAGCTCTACGCCGGCAGGTATAACCAGCGGCTTTTCCATGCGATACGCGCCGGCAGGCAAATAGACGATACCGCCGCTCGCCGCCAGCGAGTCGAGCGCCTTCTGAATAACGGCAGAGGCGTTGGTCGCCCCCGTCTTGTCCGCCTTGACTACCGTAAAGCCACCCTCGGGCGAGCGCGGCTCCGCAGGATCACCGTCGGGATAGGAAAGATCCGCCACATCGTTGACAACGATCTCCTTTGTGCCTGTGCCAAGCTCACCCTCGATCGCCACGTCGGTCAGCTGCACCTTTCCGTCGGTGTTGTTGATCGCCGCAAGTGAATAGCCCTCCAGCGTGCCGCCCGTCATGGCAAGACCGTAGCCAAGACGGTTGTCAATGTCGTCAACCACCAGACCGTAGTCGCAGGACAAGATCTCGCACTGATAAAACAGCCCCGAGAACTTGGCACGCGGTCCCTTTACAATGTGAATACCCGTCGCGTAGTCGCTGCAGCGCAGAGAGCGGAAGGATACCCACTCAAGATCGCCAAATACAAACGCCTCGCCGTGCTGCGCCGTGTAGCGCTCGATCGCGCTCTTGTCCGCACCGCCCAAGGGGCTTCGCGCCCAGTAGGAAGCATCCGCATCCACGTATTCAATGACAGATGCGTCCGCGGAATCGTACAACTCCAGCGCACGGACAAGGAACGTGCCGCGCACACCCGAAATATTCATCTGCTCGTTGACAGAGCCGGCATAAATACCGCGATAACCGTTGACAACGGTGCAGTTTTCCACGGTGGACAGCATATAATACGCCGGTCCCGCCGTAGAGCCGGGAATACAGAAGGTGTAAGGGTACGGCTTGACGTCCTCCATGCTCTGCTCGGGATAGTAAACGACCAAGCCCACTACCCCCGCCGAGCCGCCAATGGTAAACAGCGCGGGAAGTTCGTCCTCACTTGCGACTACGTCCGCCAGAATGACCGTGCCGTATGCGCCGTCGGGATTGACGTTGTAATCGCCGACGAGAGAAACAAACGGATGCACCACGATGGGCGCCGTAATGCGATAGGTGCCCGCAGGCAAATATACGGTGCCGCCGCCCGCCTCGTACACGCGATCGATCGCCTTCTGCAGCGCCTTCGTCGCATCCTCCGCACCCGTCGGATCGGCGCGGTAGGGCTTGTCGGTCAGCACCGCATCGGCAACGATGATCTGCTCGGTATACAGCGTCTCCACGACACAGGGCGTGGAATAGCCCTCGTATTTCGGCGTGGGCGCCTGCTCGGCAGGAGGATCGTCTTCACTCGGAGTATCGACGCTCTCGTCCGGCTGCTCCTTGTCGTCATCCGGCACCTGCGGCTCATCCGACTGCGTGGTACAACCAACCATAGCAAAGCAGAGCGGGAACAGCAGCAATATACAGATCAAACAGAAAAAACGCTTCATAGCATTTCGTTCCTTTCGGTTTGTTGATTGCTTTCATTATAACGCGGCAGCGAAAATAAGTCAAGGCAACGGCAAAAATTTCTTCAATTCTGTTGATTTTCAACGCCGATTGTGGTACAATGTGCTTGTCTTATGACCGAAACGAAAGGAAGAGCTTTGACATGAAGGAACATATTCGCGTCGGCTTTATCGGCTGCGGCAGCCGCGGACGAATGCTGATACACACACTGCTCGCGTTTGACGACGTTGACATTGTCGCCGTTTGCGATAAATACGAGGACAGAATTGAAAACGCGCAAAAGAAAATAGCGGATGCGCGCGGCACGTCCCCCGTTGGCTATGCAGACTACCGCGACCTGCTCGCAGACGAGCAGGTGCAGGCCGTGGTCATCACGACGCCCTGGGACGAGCATATCCGCATGGCGATCGATTGTCTGCACACGGGCAAGGCTACGGCAATGGAGGTCGGCGGCGCTTACGACCTTGAGGAATGCTACGCGCTGGTGCGCGCGTGGGAAGAAACGCGCACGCCCTTTATGTTTATGGAAAACTGCTGCTTCGACCGCTTCGAGCTGCTGGCAACATCGCTGGTGCGCGCAGGACGACTGGGCGAGGTGGTACACTGCCACGGCGCCTACAGCCATGATCTGCGCGACGAAATTCTGGGCGGCACCGTCAATCGCCACTACCGCCTGGAAAACTATCGCTACCGCAACTGCGAAAACTACCCGACCCACGCGCTGGGCCCCATCGCCCGCCTTCTCAACGTCAACAGAGGCAACCGCATGGTGTCGCTGGTGTCGGTAGCAAGCCGCGCAGCAGGTCTGACCGCCTTTTCACACACCGATAAAAACCCCGATCCCTCGCTCGCAGGAGCAACCTTTGCACAGGGAGATATCGTCAACACCATCATCACCTGCGCGGGCGGTGAGACCATCTCGCTGACGCTGGACACCTCCCTGCCCAAATACTATTCGCGCGAGTTTACCGTTCGCGGCACCAACGGCCTGTGCAATCAAGAGAGCAACATGGTGCTCCTGGAGGATGATCTCAACGTACACGCAGCTGCCAAGGGCAGATTGCTGTGCGGTCGCTACCAAGACAATGCCGAGGAGTATACCCGCTATTTGCCCGACATTTGGCGCAACATCACCGAGGAGGAGCTGCGACTCGGACACGGCGGCATGGATTACCTTGAGTTCCGTGAGTTCTTCGCAGCCATGCGCGGCGAGCGCGAGATGCCCATTGACGTCTATGATGCCGCTGCTTGGATGTGCGTAACCGTGCTCTCCGAGAAGTCCATCAACGAGGGCGGCGCACCCCAGCAGATCCCCGACTTTACCGGTGGAAAATGGATGCTCCGTAAACCCGAGGACGTCGTCCCGCTTCCGAATGGGGAGGAATAAGGAGATATATGTGCGAGGGGGACCTTTTTGCAAAAAGGCCCCCCTCGCGCTCCCCTCCAAAAAACTTTAGAAAATTGATAGACAAAACGCTTTACTTCTGCGTTTTACAGACATTGGATCAAATACTCTTAAATATCAGCATTTCGACTCTTGATAGCTTCTCACTTTTCGCCGTGAGAACCTCACCCGCCTGCCCTACGGGCAGTCACCGTCTCGCCTGCGGGCTCGGTCACGCTCGGGGTCTGACACGCCACCGGCGTGTCATTCAAGACCCTCGCGCCGCTTCGCTACCCCAAAGGGGAGGGCTTACCCAAATTAGATATCCGCGCTCGCGCGGCACTCTTTGTTCGGGCTTTAGCCGAGCCAAACTGAAAAATCTTTGCTCTCAAACCGGGTTAGCTTCTCTGTTTTCGCCGTCCTTTTTGAGGCGGCGAAAGCAAAGATTCCACACGCTGGCAACCGCGTGCGGATCAGCCGACGCTAGGCGTCGGCGTTAGCACGCGATGCAGCGGGGTATGTTAAGGGGCAGCCGCCCCTTAACTCAGCTTTTTCGGTTCCTTTTTCGCTGACGAGAAAAAGGAACATTAAGTTCTTTCCCAAGAAAAATATGTTCGCAGTTCTTTCGTTGCTTTCTAAAAACCTTTTGCAAATGAAGAAAGAGCGAACAAACCACTCTACAGAACAACCAGCATCCCATTTCTTTGTTCGGTACAAAGAAATGGGAGAAATGAAACTATGTTTCGCTGCGCGAAACAGCAAGTTTTTCTTGCTCGCACCGCGAGCATCGCGCAAAGCGCGAACGAAAAACGTTGCGCGCACGGGGCTGCCACCCCTAAGTACCCTGCTGTTGCGCGGGCTACCGACAGCCGCTGCGCGTGTTCGCTCTGCGGGCGAAGCCCGCCACGCGCCGTCTAAATCGCCCGCGGCTTGAACTTATCAAAAATCTTGCTTTCGCCGCCTCAAAAAGGACGGCGAAAAGTGAGAAGCTATCAACCATTGAAAGCAAAAAGCTTTTAGTGCGGCTCGGCTAACGTCCGAGCAAAGAGCGCCGCGCTTCGCACGGATATAAAAAATTTAATTGAACATAAGTAAAGTGCGGGGCAAAGCCCCGCACTTTAACTTTATAAAACCTTCCCCTCCCACTCGGGAGCAGCAGGCACACCAAGAATACTCGCAATCGTCGGCGCAAGATCCAGAATGGTAACCTGCTCCAACGCTACCCCCGGCGCAAAGCGCCCTCCAAGGAAAAACATCGGAATGGTCATGTCCTGCGGATCGTCGCTGCCGTGTCCGCGTCCGTGTCCGCCGTGGTCGGCAGTCACAATTACCGTGTATTCATCTCCAAAGCGCTCTACCACACGCTTGACGTTGTCGATCGCCGCACTGATGTATCCAAGATAGGTGTCCGTCATCCAGCCGCTGTCGTGCCCACCCTTCTCGTCCGTCTCCACCATGTAGAGAAAAACAAAATCCGGATGATCACTCTCTATGCGCGCGATCGCACGGTCGGTCAGATAGCCGTCGGTCGCATCCGCCGCATAGGCGTTAAAATACTCCGCAAAGCGCAGCGAGCCGGGGCGCGCCACGTCACGCAGCGGCTCCCAGCCGTAGTACATGGCACACGAGCCCCCCGCTCCCGCGATCTGCTCAAATAAGCCGTTGATCGGACGCACCTGCGGCATGTAAAGATTGGTCGTCATGCCGTGCCGCTCGGGCGGAACACTGTGGAACATCGACATATGACAGGGCAGCGTCACCGAAGGAAATACCGTCTGCGCATCCATGGTGTAAGAGCCCCGTTGCATCAGCTCGTCAACGAATGCGTTGCCGCAGCGCAGTACACCGTCCGGGCGCATACCGTCAATCGAAATGAGAATTACCTTGTTGTTCATCGCCTTTGTTCTCTCCTTTTCTTTTATGCACCTCGTCAGTCGCGAGGCTCGATCTCCTTTGCCAATGCATCAAGCCGCGCCTCCAGACGGGCAAGCTCCTGTGCAACAGGGTCGGGAATGTGGATCTGGTCTACGTCGTCTGCCACGCGGCGACCGTGCTGACGCACCACCTTGGCGGGAACGCCAACCGCCGTGGAGTTCTCGGGGATCTCGGTCAGAACGACGGCACCCGCAGCGATCTTGCTGTTGTTGCCAACGGTAAAGGGGCCCAGCACCTTGGCGCCCGCGCCCACCATGACGTTGTCACCCAGCGTCGGATGGCGCTTGCCTACGTCCTTGCCCGTACCGCCCAGCGTGACGCCCTGATAGATCGAGCAGTTGTCACCGATCTCGGCAGTCTCGCCAATGACCACGCCCATGCCGTGGTCAATAAAGAAGCCCTTGCCGATCGTAGCACCGGGGTGGATCTCCACACCGGTCAGCGTGCGCGCCAGCTGGCTGACCAGTCGCGCGGAAAAATAATGCTTGCCGAGATACAGCTTGTGCGCTACGCGGTACGCCAGAATGGCGTGCACGCCCGAGTAGAGCAACAGCACCTCAAGATCGCTCTTGGCGGCAGGGTCGCGGCGACGAACGGCTGCGACGTCGGTTCGTATCTCCTCAACAACGGCGTCCTTCAGACGGCGGGCAGCGGAAACACCGCGTCCTGCCAGCGCACCGAGCGCCGCCAGCTGCTTTTCGATCATTTCGGGAGTAATGGGCATACTATCGGATCCTTTCTTAATATACTACCTGCCTATATTATACGCGACGCTTGCGCATTTGTAAAGAGATATTGCGAAATTTTCTTTTTTCTGCAAGGAGAATCATGTTTTGTACGAGTACGACACACTACGTCATTTTGTCGCAGCGAACCCTGTCGCTCCCCCGCTCTCTTGCCCGTTTTTGAGCAAAAAAACGAAAAATTTGTCACTTTTGGCAAGGCGCTTTTTTTGGCATCCTCACAACAAAAAACACCCCCTCCGCACACCGGGATTTAGCCGGCTAAAGCAACGCTTTTCCACACAGCTTGGGGAAAAACTGCGAGGATGGGTGTGGAAAACTCTGTGGATATTGTGTAAAACCTTGGTAAATCAACGAAAATTTGGGGGAGGAAAATCGGACAGGCTTGTGGAAAAGTAGAATAACTGTGTGGATAACTTTTGCCCGATCTACCCCTGTTTTCCTTCTGTTTTTTGCCGTCTGCCGGCACAAAAATCCTGTCAAGAGCTTTTTTGTCGAAAATCAAAATTCTGCGGTTTGTACAACGACATTTTCCGCCTTGGTGCGACACGGTGATGTCGCACGGATTTCCGAAAAAACCAACGCTCCGACATAAATCGTGACACCTCCCGATACAAATCGTGACGCTTTGCGGAAATAGCACTTGCAAAGACGCGCGTTTTTTGGTATAATGAAAACATCAAAGCGGCAAACGCCCCAAAGGCAGGAGGTAGCTATGGCACTGAACATCAAAAAAGAAGCGGATTTTCGCCGCGAGATCAAGGGCACGCCTGCGCCCGGCTACCTGCTCTTTGGCGAGGAGGACTACCTCAAGGGCATCTGCGTGACGCTGGCGCGCCAAACGCTCTGCCCCGACGAAACCTTCCGGACCTTCAACGAGATCCTGCTGGATGCGCTGGATTTCACCCCCGAGCGCCTGCAGGATGCGCTCGCCGCGCTGCCCATGATGGCAGACCGCAAGCTGATCGTGCTGCGCGGACTCAATTTCAACGCCATGAAGCAGGGCGAGCTGGATGCGCTGTGCGCCGTGCTGGAGCGCCTGCCCGATGACGATTATAACACGCTGATCATCTCCGTCGCAGCCGGCGCGATCGATGAGGGCTACCTTCCCAAGCGCCCCTCAACCGTCCTGAGTCGCCTTGGCGAGCTGCTCACGCCCATACAGTTTGAGCGCTGCACCCCCGCAAAGCTGAGCGGATGGTGCGCCCGCCATTTCGAACACAACGGCGTGGCATCAACGCCCGAGCTGTGCACCTATATCATCGAAAAATGCGGACGAAGCATGTACACGCTGGCAGCCGAGATCGACAAGGTCAGCTATTATGTCCTCTCCCACGGGCGCTCTGCGCTGGCGCGCGAGGACATCGACGCCGCAGCCTGCGCGACCGTGGAATATGATGCCTTCGCCTTTGCCAACGCCATGATGGAGCGAAACACGGCAGGTGCGCTGAATATCCTCTCGGATATGAAGCTGCGCAAGATCGAGCCGACCGTCATTCTCGGCGAGGTCATTCGCGTCAGCTGCGAGATGCTCGCCGTTCGCCGCATGAGCGCAGAGGGGCGTACTCCCGCCGAAATGGCAAAGGTCATCGGCATTCATGAGTACAAGGTCACCCTGTATCAGCGAAGCGTGAACGGCTGCAGCGACGCCGAGCTGCTTCGCGCCATCAACGCCTGTAACGATGCCGACTTCGCGCTGAAAAATTCACCGCACGGCTACGTTGCCCTGGAACGCCTGATCTGCAGCGTAGGTTGAGAATCTAACGACAAACGAGGGGAAGCTTCTTACAAGAAGCTTCCCCTCGTGCAGTGCAAGGCTCTTTTAGTACAACAGCAAGAGCTTTCCCAATTCCATATCCGCGCACAGCGCGGCTCGAACCGCCACAAATTTCCGCCGAACATGTCTGACAGCATTTCGAGTCCTACACGGGTTAGCTTCTCCCTTTTCGCCGTCCTTTTTGAGGCGGCGAAAGCAAAGCTTCTACCCTCTGACAACCGCGTGCGGATCAGCCGACGCGGAGCGTCGGCGTTAGCACGCGATGCAGCGGGGTATGTTAAGGGGCAGCCGCCCCTTAACTCAGCTTTTTCGGTTCCTTTTTCGCTGACGAGAAAAAGGAACATTAAGTTCTTTACCAAGAAAAATATGTTCGCACCTCCCCCACTGCTTTCTAAAAATCTTTTGCAAACGAAGAATGAACGAACATATTTTCATTGGAGAAGATAATAATTTTCTTCATTTTTCTTTCTCTTTCCCTTGCTTTTTGTTCCCACCTGTGTTATAATTATATAGTATGCGTCTTTTCGGGCGGTGTGCCCGATTTCCCGTTTGTATTCCCGCAACGCGCCGCGTTGCCGAAAATATATCACATCAATAAGCGTTTGCGCCGTACCGACCCTGTCACACCCCCGGGCGGCGGAACCTAAAGGAGGAAGGCTTGAGTAATATGATTACACTGCGTTCCGGCGTAAAAATTCCTAAGCTGAAAAAGAAGGATGCCGACGCAAAAAAGTATCTGACCCGCAGTATGCTCTCCCAAATGCATCTGTCCCCCGTCGGTGACCCCGTCGCCTACGACCTTAACCCCGACGGTAGCGTGGTCTACTATTTCGATCCCTCTCGCGTCAAGGAAACGCCCCCTGAGCTTTGGTATAAGCCCGGCGTAACCACCCCAAAAGAGGAAATGACCCTCGAATCCGGTACCGTCATCGAGCGAATGAGCGTCCGCCGTGCCGCTTCCTACGGCTACTATACCGAGGATCGCCTCCACCAGATGATGTACGAGGTCCGCGAGGAGCCGGTCGCCTATACCTACCGTAACGACCATAGTATCCTCTACCTCTACGACAAAAAAACCGCCGTCCGCCTGCCGCTCAACTGCATCCGCTGCGGTAAGGACGTCCGCTATCGCCGTAAGCTGTGCCGTAATTGCTACGAGGAAGACCTCGCCGTGCGCCGCGCCGAGGGCGATGAGCATCGCCATATGTACTACGGCGCCGATCCCTCCCGCGTCCTCTTCTTTGACCTGGAGCTCACCGGTGTCTATGACCACGATGAGATCATCTCTATCTCCATCGTCGACGGTCACGATCAGCTCATTATGGACACGCTGATCAAGCCCGTCCATACGAAAAAATGGAAGCGTACCGAAAAGATCCACGGCATCACCCCCGCCATGGTCGTCGATGCCCCCACGCTCGCCGAGCTGACCCCCAAGATCAAACAGATCTTCGCCGAGGCGGATTACCTCATCGCCTATGGCGTGTCTACCGACTATAGCCATATCAAATATATCTACGAAACCGAGGAGGAGCGCTGCGAGCTGCACGAAAAGGTCCGCTGCTGCGCCAATGAGTTCGTCCGCTATATCCATGAGCATCGCCCCGACGTCGTCCACGCTTCGCTGGTTGACGCTATGGCTTGCTTCGGCATCGATTGGGACGGCATCCCCCACTCCTCCGTGGCGGATACCTTCGCCTGCTGCCGCGTGTGGCATAAGCTGTTCCCCCGCTACTACGAGGGCGAGCAGGATGCCTCACTGGACGTTCCCAACTTCCCCGTTCCCCTGCATAATCTGCGCCACCCCGCAAAGCCGGGCGAGCAGACCGAGCAGGAGCTGAGCACCGAGCTGCTCGCAGACGAGATCGAGATCGCTGACCTGCTCTCGGAGGAGGAGCCCCTCTCCGAGGAGGAGCCGGCAGGCGACCCCGTCTGATTCCCCCAACACGCATAGAAAGGAAGCTCTGACTATGTCATTCTGGAAAAAGCTGCTTGGGCTGGAAAAGCCCGTCGAGGATAAAGCCTCCGGTGTGCTGTTGATCACCGTGCACGGCAACGAGGAGCTCTCCGCCGTCGAAGCACTGCTGCGCGCCGCAGAGCTGCCCTACCGCAAGGCGGAAGAGGGCGCAGGCGACATCGTTCGTGTCATCGCCGGCTATAATATGTACGGCACAAGCATTTACGTGCGCGCCGAGGATCTGGAAACCGCGCGTGAGCTGATCGCACCCGTCGATGCCGCAACGCTCGAGGAGGACGCAACCGCCGAGGATGAAGGAGAAGCAAGCGAATGAAGGAAATTCTGCTTTGTAAATACGGCGAGATCCTGCTCAAGGGCGCCAATAAAAAATATTTCGAGGATGTGCTGATGCGCGAGCTGCGCATTCGCGCCCGCCGCTACGGAAATTTCGATATCTATCGCTCCCAGAGCACCATTTATATCGAGCCCCGCGATGACGAATGCGACGTTGACGGTATGCTGGAGAGCGCCAAGTGCGTCTTCGGTATCGTGTCCATCGGCCGCAGCGCCATGTGCGAGAAAAGCATGGACGCCATCCGCGCGCTGGCTAAAAGCTATATTCCCGCCTTCCTTGAGGGCAAAAAAACCTTTAAGGTCGAGGGACGCCGCTCGGATAAAAGCTTCCCGCTCGGCTCCATCGAGATCTCCCGCGAGATCGGCGGTGAGATCCTGTCCGTCTGCCCCCGCATCAAGGTAGACGTGCATAATCCCGAGGTCACCGTGCGCGTGGAGATCCGCGAGCTCGGCGCCTATATCCACGCCGGTCAGTATAAGGGCGCGGGCGGTATTCCCGTCGGCACCAGCGGCAAGGGCCTTCTGCTGCTCTCGGGCGGCATCGACTCCCCCGTCGCCGGCTATATGATGGCAAAACGCGGACTCAAACTGGAGGCTGTCTATTTTGAGTCCTTCCCCTATACCAGCGAGCAGGCACGTGAAAAAGTTCTGGATCTTGCCCGCATCGTCGCCCGCTACGCAGGCCCCATCGACGTGCACGTCGTCTCTCTGACGCACATCCAGGAAGAGCTGGTCCGCGCCTGCGAGGAGGATTACTTCACACTGCTGCTCCGCCGCTATATGATGGCGATCGCAGATAAGATCGCAACCGATCGCTACTGCCATGCCCTCGTTACCAGCGAATCGCTCGGTCAGGTCGCCTCGCAAACCCTGCAGGCCCTCGGCGTGACCGACATCATGGCGTCGCGCCCCGTCTTCCGCCCCTGCATCGGTATGGATAAGGAGGAGATCGTCCAGATCGCCCATAAGATCAAGACCTTCGAAACCTCTATCCTCCCCTATGAGGATTGCTGTACCGTCTTTACACCAAAGC